>NZ_LMDO01000013.1:0-126421 GCF_001425105.1 Pseudomonas sp. Root401
ACTTAACTCATTGAATCTCAAGGAGTTTTCCGTTTCGACTGCGCCGGAAGTGGGGCGAATTATAGACTTCCAGAATCTGCCGTCAACACCTATTTTCAGCTTTATTCGGATTTCAGCGTAATACGCGCGAAAGCCTTCTTGCCAGCCTGGCATACATGAGTAGAACCCAGCTCATATATATAGGTGCGATCCACAACCTCACCATCTATACGCACACCACCCGAACCCAGGAGGTCTCGCGCCACCGCCGCGTTCTTGACCAGGCCTGCTTTATTAAGGACCGCCGCAATCGGCATATCCTCGACAGCAGTCAACTCGATCTCCGGCAGATCATCCGGCAGCTCGCCATCCTTCATACGATTACCCGCCGCACGATGAGCATTGGCCGCAGCCTCCTCACCATGGAAACGAGCAACAATCTCTTCGGCCAGCTTGATCTTGATGTCCCGCGGATTGGCCCCTGCCTCGACATCGGCACGGAACGCATTGATTTCATCCATGGACCGGAAGCTCAACAGCTCGAAGTAGCGCCACATCAGCACATCAGGAATGGAGACCAGCTTGCTGTACATGACGCCTGGCGCTTCCTGGATACCGACGTAGTTGCCCAGCGATTTGGACATCTTCTTCACGCCATCCAGACCTTCGAGCAATGGCATGGTCAGAATGCACTGCGCCTCCTGACCATAACCACGCTGCAACTCACGCCCCATCAACAGGTTGAACTTCTGGTCAGTACCGCCGAGCTCAACGTCCGCGCGCAACGCGACCGAGTCATAGCCCTGAACAAGCGGGTAGAGGAACTCATGAATGGCAATTGGCTGATTGGATTTATAGCGCTTGTCGAAATCATCGCGCTCGAGCATACGAGCCACGGTGTATTGAGACGTCAGACGAATGAAATCCGCGGGCCCCATCTGATCCATCCAAGTGGAGTTGAAAGCCACTTCGGTCTTGGCTGGATCAAGAATCTTGAAAACCTGAGTCTTGTAGGTCTCGGCGTTATCGAGAACCTGTTCACGAGTCAGCGGCGGGCGCGTAGCACTCTTGCCGCTTGGATCACCGATCATCCCGGTGAAGTCACCTATAAGGAAGATGACCTGATGCCCCAGCTCCTGGAACTGGCGCAGCTTATTAATGAGCACGGTATGACCCAGGTGCAGATCGGGCGCCGTCGGATCGAAACCAGCCTTGATACGCAGCGGTTGCCCGCGCTTGAGCTTTTCGATCAGCTCGGACTCGACCAACAGTTCTTCCGCACCACGTTTGATCAGCGCTAGCTGCTCTTCGACCGACTTCATAACAGACCCGCAAGGCTCAGATTTAAAGGGCCCCAACCATACAAGATCGCGCACCAAATACAAGGTTTGCCCGGCGCACGGACGCCAATCCACAGAACAGAGCGTCCGCGGGCTTGCTTCGCAGGGGTTTTGGTTATATTTTATACAGTTATTTCATCTTCATCATGTCATTCATCTTTTCCAATTCATCTTTTCAAAAGTCAAAATTACCTATGACCACAGAACCGTCTAAAGCGCCACCGCTTTACCCAAAGACCCACCTGCTTGCCGCAAGTGGCATCGCAGCCCTCCTTAGCCTGGCGCTCCTGGTGTTTCCCTCCAGCGATGTTGAAGCCAAAAAGACGACTCTGAGTCTTGAACTGGAAAGTCCTGCTGAACAACTGACACAAGAACAAGACGCCGCCGAAGCCGTTCAAGCCACAAATGAACCGGCCGCCTCTCCTTTTGCGCAGATTGAAAACAGCCCGCAAGACACCACCGAGGCAGCCGCTCAGGTAGAAGCGCCTGTTGCAGAAGAAAAGAAAGGACCGGACCATCGCGAAGTGATTGTTGCCAAGGGCGACACACTTTCCACCCTCTTCGAAAAGGTTGGTCTGCCCTCGACTTCGGTCCATGAAATCCTGGCCAGCGACAAGCAAGCCAAGCAGTTCACTCAACTGCAGCGCGGCCAGAAACTCGAATTCGAACTCAATCCAGACGGTCAGCTGACCAACCTGCACACCAAGCTGAGCGACCTGGAAAGCATCACCCTGACCAAAAACGACAAAGGTTATGTATTTAACCGCGTCACCGCCAAGCCTACCGTTCGCTCGGCCTACGTTCATGGCGTCATCAACAGCTCATTGTCCCAGTCGGCTGCTCGTGCCGGCCTTTCCCATAGCCTGACCATGGACATGGCCAGCGTATTTGGCTACGACATCGACTTCGCTCAGGACATTCGCCAGGGTGACGAATTCGACATCATCTATGAGCAAAAAGTGGTCAATGGCAAGAGCGTCGGCAACGGTCCGATCCTTTCCGCGCGCTTCACCAACCGCGGCAAGACGTACACCGCAGTGCGCTACACCAACAAGCAAGGCAACAGCAGCTACTACACCGCCGACGGCAACAGCATGCGCAAGGCCTTCATCCGTACACCGGTTGATTTCGCCCGTATCAGCTCGAAGTTCTCCGCCGGTCGCAAGCATCCAATCCTGAACAAGATCCGCGCCCATAAAGGTGTCGACTACGCCGCCCCCCGTGGCACGCCAATCAAGGCTGCCGGCGACGGCAAGGTATTGCTGGCCGGACGTCGCGGCGGTTACGGCAACACCGTGATCATCCAGCACGGCAATACCTACCGCACGCTGTACGGCCACATGCAAGGTTTCGCCAAGGGCGTGAAGACTGGCGGCAGCGTCAAGCAAGGCCAGGTGATCGGATACATCGGCACTACCGGCCTGTCCACTGGCCCGCACTTGCATTATGAATTCCAGGTCAATGGCGTCCACGTCGATCCACTAGGCCAGAAGCTGCCGATGGCCGATCCGATCGCCAAGGCCGAGCGCGCGCGCTTCCTGGCTCAAAGCCAACCCTTGATGGCTCGCATGGATCAAGAGAAAGCCACCATGCTGGCCTCGAGCAAGCGCTAAGCATGGCGCTCTATATCGGTGTGATGTCCGGGACCAGCCTGGATGGCTTGGATATCGCACTGATCGAACTGACCCCGGCGATCAAATTGATCGCCACGCACTACATTCCTATGCCCGCCGCCCTGCGCACCGAATTGCTCGGATTGTGCAGCAGTGGGCCCGATGAGATCGCCCGCTCCGCCATTGCCCAGCAAAGCTGGGTAAAGCTGGCTGCACAGGGTATCCATACCCTGCTCAACGAACAGAAACTCAAGCCTGAAGACATCACGGCGGTCGGCAGCCACGGCCAGACCATCCGCCATGAACCAGCCCGCGGGTTTACCGTACAGATTGGCAATCCGGCCTTGTTGAGTGAGTTGACCGGCATCGCCGTCGTCAGCGATTTCCGCAGCCGCGACGTCGCCGCCGGTGGACAAGGCGCCCCGCTGGTTCCGGCATTTCACGAAGCACTGTTCGAAGAACGAGTCGGCAATCGCGCCGTGCTGAATGTCGGCGGTTTCAGCAATCTCAGCCTGATAGAGCCGGCAAAACCCGTTGCAGGTTTCGACTGTGGCCCAGGCAACGTATTGCTTGATGCCTGGATACACCAACAACGAGGCGACCATTTCGATCGTGACGGTCAATGGGCTGCCAGCGGGAAAGTCGAGCCAGTCTTGCTCAAGGCACTGCTCAGCGATCCCTTCTTTGTCACCAAGGGTCCAAAAAGTACCGGGCGCGAAGTATTCAACCTGCCTTGGCTGACACAGCATTTATCGCAGTTGCCAGCCTTCGCCCCCGAAGACGTGCAAGCAACGTTGCTCGAACTGACGGCCCTGACCATCGTCGAATCACTCCAACATGCCCAGTCCAACACTCAGGAGTTGCTGGTCTGTGGCGGCGGCGCGCACAACCAGACGCTCATGCAGCGCCTGGCTGACTTGCTGCCGGATGCCAAAGTCAGCAGTACGGCGGCGTACGGCGTAGACCCGGATTGGGTTGAAGCCATGGCTTTCGCCTGGCTTGCCCATTGTTGCCTTGAAGGTATTCCAGGCAACCGCCCAAGTGTCACCGGCGCACGCGGGCTGCGCGTACTCGGCGCCATCTACCCGGCCTGAATCCAATAATTACGGACAAAAAAAAGCCGCAGGGGCCAAAGGCACTGCGGCTTTTTTATTGAAGCACTCAGATCGAGAACGAAGAACCGCACCCACAGGTCGTGGTCGCGTTTGGGTTCTTGATCACGAACCGCGAGCCTTCCAGGCCTTCCTGATAATCCACCTCTGCACCTGCCAGGTACTGGAAGCTCATTGGATCGACCACCAGGCTGACCCCCTCGCGCTCGACGATGGTGTCATCCTCGGCCACTTCTTCATCAAAAGTGAAACCGTACTGAAAACCGGAACAACCGCCGCCCGTTACAAACACGCGCAGCTTCAAACGATCATTGCCCTCTTCATCGACCAGGCTCTTCACCTTGTGCGCGGCACCGTGGGTGAATTGCAAAGCCGTGGGGGTGAAGGTTTCGACGCTCATGCTGAATATCTCCCGGCGCTTACGCCGCCATAATGCGTGATGGCGGGCATTATCCGCTTCTCCTAGAAAATCGGTCAACTATTTAGAGGCGCAGCGGCGACTACAAGCCTCAAGCTTGTAGCTGCCAACTTGAAACGAGTGACTGCCGTTACGGCAACATCCCTGCATGGGACAGCCCCAAGCGCTCATCCAGCCCGAACAGGATGTTCAGGTTCTGCACGGCCTGGCCGGACGCGCCCTTGACCAGGTTATCGATGACCGACAACACCACCACCAGATCACCGTCCTGCGGACGATGCACGGCGATCCGGCAAACGTTCGCACCGCGCACGCTGCGGGTTTCCGGATGACTGCCGGCTGGCATTACGTCGACGAACGGTTCGTTGGCGTAACGCTTTTCAAACAACGCCTGCAGGTCGACCGAACGATCGACGACGGTTGCATAAAGAGTGGAGTGGATCCCACGAATCATCGGCGTCAGGTGCGGCACGAAGGTCAGGCCGACCTCCTTGCCTGCGGCCCGGCGCAACCCCTGGCGAATTTCCGGCAGATGGCGATGCCCCTTGACCGCGTACGCCTTCATGCTTTCCGACGTTTCGGAATATAGCGAACCGACACTGGCTCCACGCCCGGCACCACTGACACCGGACTTGCAGTCGGCAATCAGACGCGAAGCATCGGCAAGACCGGCCTCGAGCAGCGGCAGGAACCCCAGCTGAGTTGCCGTCGGATAGCAACCCGGTACCGCGATCAGTCGGGCCTGCTTGATTTTTTCGCGATTGACTTCCGGCAAGCCGTAGACCGCCTCGTCGAGCAGATCCGGCGCGCCGTGGGGCTGGCCGTACCACTTGGCCCATTCATCGGCGTCCTGCAGTCGGAAGTCCGCCGACAGGTCGATGACCTTGGTCCCGGCGGCCAGCAGTTCACCCGCCAGGGCGTGGGCAACACCGTGGGGCGTGGCGAAGAACACCACATCGCAGGCGCCGAGGGTCTTGACGTCCGGAACGCTGAACGCCAGGCCGTCGTAATGGCCACGCAGGTTCGGGTACATGTCGGCGACGGCCAGGCCGGCCTCGGATCGGGAAGTGATGACCACCACCTCAGCTTGCGGATGCTGTGCCAACAGACGCAGCAGTTCGACACCGGTGTACCCCGTGCCGCCGACGATACCGACCTTGACCATAAACCTGCCCTCAACGAACCCACTGGAAAGCCGTCGATGATAGGGGCCGCAGGGCCCGGCGACAACCGCCAAGGTGACGTGCGGACGCTCTAACCTCTACTATCGGGCTACCGTGAATCCTGGGAATAACTAAAAATGCTCTATCTGTGGCTCAAAGCACTTCACATCGTCAGCATGGTCTGCTGGTTCGCCGGCCTGTTCTACCTCCCTCGCCTGTTTGTCTATCACGCCCAAAGCGAGGACAGCGTCAGCAAAGAACGCTTCAGCGTCATGGAGCGCAAGTTGTACCGCGGCATCATGGGCCCGGCGATGATTGCCACCCTGGTGTTCGGCATCTGGCTGCTCAGCCTCAACGCCGGCGCCTATTTCACTCAAGGTGGCTGGATGCACGCCAAGCTGACCCTGGTGGTGCTGCTGATCGGTTACCACCATATGTGCGGCGCCCAAGTGAAGCGCTTCGCCCGTGGCGAAAACACCCGCAGCCATGTCTTTTATCGCTGGTTCAATGAAGTGCCGGTTCTGATATTGCTGGCTATCGTAATTCTGGTCGTCGTCCGACCGTTCTAATCTCCAATGCAGCATCCATTATCCGGGGTACTTGCGATGTCGTTGCCCGCTCTGCTTGAACAACGCTTGCGCCTGCCCGTCGTGGCAGCGCCAATGTTCCTGATTTCCAATCCGCAACTGGTGCTGGCCTGCTGCCGCAACGGCATCGTCGGCAGTTTTCCGGCGTTGAACCAGCGCGAGAGCAGTGGCTTCAAGGCCTGGCTCGAGGAAATCGAAGCAGGCCTGGCGACCCTGGAGAATCCGGCACCCTACGCTGTGAATCTGATCGTCCATCACAGCAACCCGCGGCTTCAGGCCGACTTGGCCATCTGCATCGAACACAAGGTGCCGATCGTCATCACCAGCCTGGGCGCGGTGAAGGAGTTGGTGGATGCCGTCCATGCCTATGGCGGACTGGTGTTCCATGACGTGACGACCCGGCGTCATGCCGAGAAAGCCGCCGAAGCCGGTGTCGATGGCTTGATCGCCGTTGCCGCCGGTGCAGGCGGGCACGCCGGGACCTGGAGCCCGTTTTCATTGATTGCCGAGATCCGGCAGTTTTTCGACAAAACCGTGCTGCTTGCAGGATGCCTGAACCACGGCCATCAGATTTTGGCCGCACAATTGCTCGGCGCCGATCTGGCCTACTTCGGTACACGCTTTATCGCTACGAGCGAAAGCCACGCCCCTGACGCTTATAAAGAGATGTTGCTCACATCCAGAGCCGCAGACATCGTGCATACTCCCGCTGTATCCGGAGTGCCGGCCAGCTTCATGCGTCAGAGCCTGGAGAATGCCGGTTTCGATCTGGCCGCCCTGCAGAACAAGGGCGAGGTGGATTTTGGCTCGAAACTCAAACCGCTGAACGATGAAGCCAAGGCCTGGAAAACCGTATGGTCCGCTGGCCAGGGAGTGGGTGAAATCGATGATTTGCCCAGCGTCGATCAGTTGGTGGCACGCCTGGATGAAGAATACCGTCAGGCACATGCCCGGGCGGCGCAGCTTGGCGGGCAATGGCCCCGCTGAAGCAACCCCAAAACAACAGTTATTTAACTTTCAGAGACAAGGATGCCGGGCATGAGCGAAACCCGTTTCAACATCGTATTCGACGGAGGCCTGATGCCGGGCGTCGATACCACCACCGCCAAACTCAACCTCGCCGAACTGTTCAAAAGTGACATCAGCGCCATTGAACGGCTGTTCACCGGTCGCAAGATTGCCCTTAAAAGCAACCTGTCCCAAAGCGAAGCCCAGCAGTACCTGGAAGCGCTCAACAAAAGCGGAATCGACGCCCGAATCGAAGCCGAACCCGCCGCCCTCCAACTGAGCCTTGGCGAAGTACAGGAGTCGCCGCAACAGCCGGGTGGACGCCATCCAGAGCCGATCGTCGACCCCGTCTCGCCGTACGCGCCTCCCCGCGCCGAAGTGGGTGAAGCGCTCGCCGAGTACAGCACGCTAAAACCCTTCAGCTTCGAGGGACGTATCGGGCGTTTGCGCTACCTGGCCTGGACCATGGTGTTGACCCTGGCCATGCTGCCCTTGGTCGGCCTGGGCTTCTGGTTGGCCACGGCCTGGCTGCTGGCTTCCGACTCGATAGCTGCGCTGGTCGTCGGCGGCCTGCTCGGCGCAGCCGTTGTACTTGCCTTTGCTTTCGTGAGCATCCAGTTCAACGTCCAGCGCCTGCATGATCTCGGCTGGTCGGGGTGGTTGTGGCTGGTCAACCTCGTTCCATTCGTGGGCAGCATCTTCCCGTTCATCCTCATCATCGCCCCGGGCAATACCGGTGCAAACCAGTATGGTCCGCCGCCACCGCGCAATACCACCGCGGTCAAATTGCTGGCGTCGCTTTGGCTTGTGATGATCGTCCTGATTTTCCTGGCTACCTTTGCCGGCATCTTCGGAGCCCTCCAGGAGGACTACGACAGCAGCAGCCTGAGCAGCTATGAAAGCAGCGAGTCCAGCAACGAAACCACCGAAGAACCAGCCGTCGAGGCAGCCGAGCCCGCCTCGCCTTCTGTAGACTATGAAGAAGAAGAGGAACAATAAGCACGCTTCATGCCGGTGACAGCCCAGTCAACTGGCGGCGGGCTGTTGCGATGGAGAACTGCATGACCCGTTACGCACTGATCACTGGCGCTTCCAGCGGCATTGGCCTGGCCATGGCTGAAGCGCTGGCCCGGCGCGGCCGCAACCTGATACTGGTGGCTCGACAGCGTGATCGGCTGGAAAGTATTGCAATCGAACTGACTCAGCGGTTTGGCGTAGAGGTGTTGTTCCGGGCCTGCGACCTGGGAGAACCGCTGAGGCTTTCAGGCTTTCTCCTGGAACTGGAGGAAGGTGAGCGGCAGATAGACCTGTTGGTCAATTGCGCAGGCATCGGCACCAGCGGGCCGTTCCTGGGCCAGGACTGGATGACCGAGCAGGACCTGATCGAAGTCAACATCCTCGCCCTGACACGGCTTTGTCATGCTATCGGCAACAGCATGGCACTGCTTGGCGGCGGCCAGATCCTCAACGTCGCCTCGATTGCCGCGTTCCAGCCCGGCCCCTGGATGAGTACCTATTACGCCAGCAAGGCCTATGTGCTGCACTTCTCCGAAGCCCTGCGGGTTGAGCTGAAGAAATGCGCGATCAAGGTCTCGGTGCTTTGCCCTGGCCCGACCCGGACCGGCTTCTTTGCCAGAGCGCAGATGGACGAACAGAAGCTCATCGATAGCAAGTTGCTGATGAGCCCGGAAGAGGTGGCCCTGTACGCCGTGCGCGCGTTGGACCGCAACCGCGCCATCATCATTCCCGGACGCCGCAACCGCTGGCTGGCCGCGCTGCCGCGACTGGGGTCGCGATGGCTGGTCCGAACCATCGCCGGCATGATCAACAAGGCTTATTGCCCGCGCTGATCCCTTCAAGTTGAACAACCAGGCACCTCAACTGCAGCCTTCAAGACACCCGACCTCGACGAACCCAACGGAGAAAACAGCTGTGGATACTCTGTTTACCAAGATCATCAACCGGGAAATCCCGGCGAAGATCATTTACGAGGATGACCAGGTATTGGCCTTCCACGACATCGCCCCACAGGCGCCTGTACATTTTTTGGTCATACCGAAGAAACCGATCCGCACCCTCAATGACCTGGCCGAAGAAGACAAAGGCCTGGCTGGACACATTTTGTTCACTGCTCAGCGCCTGGCGCTTGAATTGGGCTGTGAAGAAGGTTTTCGCGTGGTGATGAATTGCAATGAACTGGGTGGGCAAACGGTCTATCACATTCATATGCATGTGCTGGGGCAGCGCCAGATGAACTGGCCGCCGGGCTGATACCCCTGACCCAACGCAAATCTTCGGCGGTCGATTGGGTTAAACTGGCCGCTGTGATTTTTCCCGGAGGTAAGCATGACTACCCAACGTCACTACTCGCCGATTGACCGTCTGTTGCTGCAAGCTGATACCGCGATGCGCACGCTGCTGCCCTTCAGTGGCCAGCCGTACCGCCCATCACCGGCTATCGTGCAACCAGACGCGCAACTGAGTGACGAGCAAACCCGCCACGTCGCCGGACTGATGCGTATCAACCACACCGGTGAAGTCTGTGCCCAGGCGCTGTATCAGGGCCAGGCGCTGACAGCGAAGCTACCTAAAGTGCGTGAGGCAATGGAGCATGCCGCCGAGGAAGAAATCGACCATCTGGTCTGGTGTGAACAACGGATTCGTCAGCTGGGCAGCCATACCAGCGTCCTGAACCCGCTGTTCTATGGGATGTCATTCGGAATAGGCGCCGTTGCCGGGCTGATCAGCGACAAAGTCAGCCTCGGTTTCGTTGCGGCGACCGAGCATCAAGTGTGCAAGCATTTGAATGAACACCTCGAACAACTGCCAGCCGAGGATGAAAAATCCCGGGCAATCCTCGAGCAGATGCGCGTGGATGAGGAACACCATGCCGAGAGTGCGCTTGAGGCCGGTGGCTTCCGTTTTCCGGCCCCGGTCAAATTCGGCATGAGCCTGCTGGCCAAGGTCATGACCAAGAGTACTTATCGGATTTGACGGCAATTGGGGACTGACTAGCTCATTCCCACGGAAATTAAAAAGGCGACGTCCCCAAGGGAAGTCGCCTTTTTTCTGTTCGAAAACTTCAATACGGCCAGTCGGCTATCGACTCAACCCAACTCGATGATTTCATAATCGTGGGTGATTTCGACCCCGGCGGCGCCAAGCATGATCGAAGCCGAGCAGTATTTCTCGGCGGACAGCTCAATGGCGCGCTTGACCTGGGCTTCCTTCAGGGCTCGTCCCTTCACCACGAAGTGCATGTGGATCTTGGTAAACACTTTGGGATCTTCAGTGGCGCGTTCTGCCTCCAGGAAAGCTTCGCAGCTTTCGACGGCCTGGCGGGACTTTTTAAGAATGCTGACCACGTCAAAATTGCTGCAACCGCCCACGCCCAGCAGAAGCATTTCCATCGGCCGAACACCCAGGTTCCGCCCACCGGCCTCTGGCGGGCCATCCATGACGACCACATGACCACTGCCTGACTCACCGAGGAACATGGCTTCGCCAGCCCATTGGATGCGTGCCTTCATCGCCAAGACTCCACTGTTAAAAAAGGGTCGCCAGCTTAGCACAGCGCTCCGGCATGACTGCTCTGCGTCTTAGGAGACCTGACCTACCAGCATGTAGATAAATTCTCAAATCAATTGAGGACGCCTCTGTTAAGCTGGCCATACGCCAACTCGCTGGCGCATGGCCAGCTTTTAGCGATAGCCATTCGCGTCTATAAAAAAAACCAAACCATCACACTGCGCAGTCTTTCGGGATACAACCATGGTTGCCATTACTCCCACGTTCAAGATCAAGAATCTCGACAAACTCTTGATGCATTGCCAGCGCCGCCGTTATCCAGCCAAACACAACATCATTTGTGCCGGAGATCGTTCCGAGACGCTGTTTTTCATCATGAAGGGTTCGGTCACTATCCTGATAGAGGATGACGACGGCCGGGAAATGATCATCGCCTACCTCAATTCAGGAGATTTTTTCGGCGAGCTGGGGTTGTTCGAACAGGCAGGCAAGGAACAGGAACGCAGTGCCTGGGTACGGACCAAGATTGAATGTGAAGTTGCGGAAATCAGCTACGCCAAATTCCGAGAACTGTCCCTGCAAGACCCGGACATTCTTTACGTCCTCAGCGGACAAATCGCACAACGCCTGCGCAATACCACCCGCAAGGTCGGCGATCTCGCATTTTTTGACGTCACCGGACGTGTCGCACGTTGCCTGCTGGAACTGTGCAAGCAGCCCGATGCCATGACCCACCCGGACGGCATGCAGATCAAGGTGACCCGCCAAGAGATTGGGCGGATTGTCGGTTGTTCGCGTGAAATGGTCGGTCGCGTTCTCAAGGATCTGGAAGAGCGCAACCTGGTCAACGTCAAAGGTAAGACCATGGTGGTGTTCGGAACGCGTTAAGCGCCCAGAAGATTGGTCAACAGCTCCCGGTACAAAGCGTCGAGCCGCTCCAGCGCGTGAGGCGCCGGGAATTTTTCATGCAGGGCAATATGGCTCTCGGCCCGCACTCGCTGCTCCAGGCCGCAAGCCTCATTGAAACGATTGACTGCCGCGACCATGGACCCGCGCTCGTTCTCCAGCAAAAGCGCGCCATGAACCAGCCCCACCGGACGTTGACCACCCTTGCTCTGGCGCCAGCGCTGAGCGGTGCCCACCATTTTCCGGCCGTCGAGGTTGACGTTGAAGCGCCCGTCACAAAAAGCCCCCTCCACCTCTCCCAGCGAAGCCACACCGCCCAGCTCGTCCAACAGCTGACAGATGGGATCGCACAACCGGCGATACCCGGTTTCGATACGTCCGTGGTCACCTTCACTGCGCGGTGGTGCGTAGACCAGGGCGATATTGACCGTAGCGGCCGACTGCGGCACCGGTTCGCCACCCGTTTCACGCAACAAGACAGGCCAGCCATGAGCGGCCGATACTTCACAGGCGTGTTCAAACCCCGGCAGGCGGCTCAAGCGACGCGGCATCACTAGCGCACAATCGTTGGGCTGCCAGAACAGCAGGCCGAACTCGGCGTCGCCCGCGCAGATGCTGGCCAACAGATCCTGTTCGGCTTGCAGGCCAGCTTCGACGGCGTGGGAAATCACAGGCGACATGGATCAGTCCAGCGTCGAGCCGCTCACCGGCAGGCCTCGTTCAGGAAAGAACAGTCGCTGCAATTCCATACCCGGATTCTCGGCGCGCATGAACGCTTCGCCCACCAGGAACGAATACACATCGCTGACTTCCATCAGCTCGACATCGGCCCGGTTGAGGATGCCGCTTTCGGTGATGACCAGGCGATCGCGCGGAATGCGCGGCAACAGGTCCAGGGTGGTTTCCAGGCTCACTTCGAAAGTGTGCAGATTGCGATTGTTCACGCCGACCAGTTTGGTATCGAGGGTTTTCAGGGCTCGCTCCAACTCGTCACCGTCGTGGACTTCCACCAGGACATCCAGCCCGACGCTTTTGGCAACGGCCGCCAGCTCGGCCATTTTCACGTCGTCCAAGGCGGAAACGATCAACAGCACGCAGTCGGCGCCCAGCGCACGCGCCTCGACGATCTGGTACGGGTCAATCATGAAATCCTTGCGGATCACCGGCAACTTGCACGCCGCCCGCGCCTGTTTCAGGTAGTCGTCGGCCCCTTGAAAAAAGTCGACGTCGGTCAGCACCGAGAGGCAGGTCGCACCGCCCTTCTCGTAGCTTCGCGCGATCTCGTCCGGGACGAAGTGCTCACGAATCACGCCCTTGCTGGGGGATGCCTTCTTGATTTCAGCAATCACCGCCGGCTGTTTTTTCTTGGCCTGATCGATCAAAGCCTGGGCGAAGCCGCGCGGCGCATCCGCTGAACGCGCCAGGCTTTCCAGCTCGGCCAGACTGACCCGAGCGCTGCGCTCGGCCACTTCCTGGGCCTTGCGAGCCAGAATTTTTTCCAGAACCGTTGGCACGCTCATCCTTCGTTCTCCACTTTGAATACGGCGGTAAATGCACCCAGCTCTTCGAGCTTTTCCCTGGCCAGGCCAGTGTGCAGTGCATCATGGGCCAGTTCCACACCTTGCTTGAGGCTGCTGGCGTGGTCAGCGGCATACAACGCGGCACCGGCATTGAGCACGATCATCTCAGCGGCTTTCTGGCCATTCTCGGTCTTGCGGCGACCCAGCGCATCACGAATCAGCTCCAGCGATTGGGCCGGGCTGTCGACCGCCAACCCGTGCAGGCTCTGGCTCTTCATGCCGAGGTCTTCAGGTTCGACCCAATACTCGCTGATCTGATCATTTTTCAGTTCGGCCACGAATGTAGGCGCCGCCAGGCTGAACTCATCCAGCCCATCCTTCGAATGGACCACCAGCACGTGCTTGCTGCCCAGGCGTTGCAAGACTTCAGCCAATGGCCGGCACAACGCCTGGCTGAATACACCGACTACCTGATGTTTCACGCCGGCCGGATTCGTAAGCGGGCCGAGCATGTTGAACAGCGTACGCAGCCCCAGCTCGCGGCGCGGCGCGGCGGCGTGTTTCATGGCGCTATGGTGGGTCTGGGCAAACATGAAACCGATGCCGACGTTGTCGATGCAGCGTGCCACCTGGATCGGCGTCAGGTTCAGGTAAATACCGGCCGCCTCCAGCAGATCGGCACTGCCGCTCTTGCCGGAAACTGCCCGATTGCCGTGTTTGGCAACAGTGCAACCGGCCGCCGCAACGACAAACGACGAGGCCGTGGAAACGTTAAAGATATTGGCGCCGTCACCGCCGGTACCGACCACATCCACCACACCGTCCAGCGTCTTGAGTTCGACCTTGTCCGCCAGCTCACGCATCGCCGAAACCGCACCCACGATTTCATCGATGCTCTCACTCTTCATGCGCATGGCCATCATGAACGCGCCGATCTGCGCATCCGAGCATTGGCCGGTCATGATTTCGCGCATCACGTCGCGCATCTCGTCGGTGCTCAGGTCGAGATGGCCGACGATACGGCTCAGGGCTGTCTTGATATCCATGAAAAGTCCTTAGCGCGTGCCGCCGGTTTGTTTGAGAAAGTTGGCGAACAGTTCGTGGCCCTGTTCGGTGAGAATAGACTCGGGATGGAATTGCACACCCTCGATATTCAGCGTCTTGTGGCGCAGCCCCATGATTTCATCGACCGAGCCATCTTCAAGCTGGGTCCAGGCCGTCAACTCCAGGCAGTCGGGCAGAGTTTCGCGCTTGACCACCAGGGAATGGTAGCGGGTCACGGTGAGCGGATGATTCAGCCCCTCGAACACGCCCTTGTCCTCGTGGAATACCGGGCTAGTCTTACCGTGCATGACTTGTCGGGCACGCACCACGTCGCCGCCGAACGCTTGGCCGATCGACTGATGTCCCAGGCAAACACCGAGGATCGGCAGCTTGCCGGCGAAATACTTGATCGCGTCGATGGAAATGCCCGCTTCGGTCGGCGTGCACGGGCCGGGTGAAACCACGATGCGCTCAGGCTTGAGGGCTTCGATTTCGGCGATGGTCAATTCGTCGTTGCGCACGACCTTGACCTCGGAGCCCAGCTCGCCGAGGTACTGCACAACGTTGTAGGTAAAAGAGTCGTAGTTATCGATCATCAGCAACATGGCGTAAGCAACCTATTGAATTCACTGACTTTAAATACAGCCTTCAGAGAGTGACCCGCACGCTGCTGCGCTTGGCGAGGCAAGTGATGCCCCTGCGAAGCGGCTCTACAAGCGGGTGAAGAAGGCAAATCGGTACAGGTCCGGCGAGGCCGGCGGAGAATGTTCAGGCGCGCCAACGCCAGCGGGCGTGTGCCTTGATCATTTGATCCAGAAGTTTGCTGACAATCGACACGGGGAAAGTCTCGTTCATACGTCCCAGCACAGTAGCTTAGCTGGGCGGAGCACGCAATATGACCGTTCCCGAAGGGCTTTGAAACAATCACGACGTTCCGGATAGATGGCAAAACGCCGGAAGTTTTTGGTACTGTCGTTTCGTTTTCTAACAACAATAAGATAAAAACGGACTTTCCCATGATAAAGAAGACGTTGTTCGTACCGATTGCTGGTTGCCTGCTTGCGCTCGCCTGCGCCCAAGCGAACGCCGGCCCCAACCCGTACTCCAAGTTCATCGTGTTCGGCGACAGCCTCAACGACGCTGGCCAGTTTGCCGACCCGAATGGTCCGCCCGGCTCGACCGAGCGCTATACCAACCGAACCGGTCCGATCTACACCGACGGCAGCGGCGAGGCCTACTCCGCCAACTCCACCCAGTTGCTCGGTGGGCGCCTGGGTTATTCCGCCGACGAGACTGCCGCTTCCACTTCGGCGGTCCGCGCCAGCGAGGGCCTGGCGGACGGCAACAACTGGGCGGTGGGCGGTTATCGTACCGACCAGATACTCGAATCGATTACCGGCGTGTCCGACACCGGCGAGCGCAGCCGTCCCGGCTACCTGCAGTCCAATGGCCTGCGCGCCGATCCAAATGCGCTGTATTACCTTTCCGGTGGTGGTAACGACTTCCTTCAAGGCCGGGTGCTGACCCCCGAGCAAGCGAACGCCGCCGCGGACCGCCTGGCCGACAGCGTCCAGGTGCTGCAAACGGCCGGTGCCCGCTATGTGATGGTCTGGCTGTTGCCCGACCTGGGCCTGACCCCGGCCCTCAACGGTGGTCCGTTGCAAGACGCCTTTTCGCAACTGGGCAACCAGTTCAACCAACAGCTGGTCACGCGACTGCAAGGCATCGACGCTGAAATCATTCCATTGAACATTCCGCTTTTGCTGAAGGAAAGCTTCGCCGATCCGGCAAGATTTGGCCTCGCCACCGGGGAGAACCTCACCGCGACCTGCTTCAGCGGCAACGGCTGCACGGAAAACGCCACCTACGGCATCAACAGCGCCACGCCTGATCCCACCAAGCTGATCTACAACGACGCGGTCCATCCGACCGAAACCGGGCAAAAACTGATCGCCGACTACGCCTATTCCCTGCTCGCGGCGCCATGGGAACTGACGTTGTTGCCGGAAATGGCCCACTCGACCCTGCGCGCTCATCAGGACGAGTTGCGCAGCCAGTGGCAATCGGATTGGGAGAACTGGCAGGCCGTCGGCCAATGGCGAGCCATCGTCGCAGGCGGCGGCCAGCATCTGGACCTGGACAGCCAGAGCAGCGGCGCCAGCGCCGACGGCAGCGGCTACAGCCTGAACATTGGCGGCAGCTATCGCCTCAACGACGCGTGGCGCGTGGGTGTCGCCGCCGGTTTCTACCGCCAGGACATGGAAGCAGGCCATAACGATTCGGACTACAAGCTCAACAGCTACCTGGCGACCGCTTTCGCCCAGTTCCAGCAAAACCGCTGGTGGGCCGATGCGGCACTGACCGGCGGCAAGCTCGACTACGACAACCTGGAGCGCAAGTTCGACCTGGGCGTCAACGAAGCGCAGGAGAAAGGTGACACGGACGGTCATCTGTGGGCATTCAGCACGCGGGTGGGCTACGACATCGCCCAGCCGGGCAGCGAGTGGCATCTCTCACCGTTTATCAGCGCTGACTATGCGAAGGTGGAAGTCGATGGCTACTCGGAAAAGAGCAACCGCTCCACGGCCCTGACCTTCGATGACCAGACCCGCGACTCGAAACGCCTGGGCATTGGCTTGCAGGGCAAATACAACATCACCCGACAGACCCAGGTGTTTGGCGAGTATGCCCACGAACGCGAGTACGAAGACGACACGCAAAAGGTGAACATTGCCCTCAACAGCCTGCCGGCCAATGACTTCACGCTGGAAGGCTATACGCCACAGAGCCACCTCAATCGCCTGAGCCTGGGGGTCAGCCACAAGTTGACCAACGACTTGGCGCTACGGGGCGGTTATACCCTGCGCAAGGATGATGACATGACCCAGCAAGGGGTAAGCCTGGGCGTTAGCCTGGATTTCTAACGAAGGGCGGCTTGCTTCTGTAGGAGCTGCCGGAGGCTGCGATCTTTTGATCTTGATCTTGATCTTGATCTTTTGTTCTGGACTCGATTGGTCTTGGAAAGATCGCAGCCTCGTTGCACTCGACAGCTCCTACACAGCTCCTGCGCCGCGTCAGAACGGTTCAGTTGCTGGAGGTCTGCTCGGCCAGCGCCACGGCGCGGAACATGGCCCGGCGCTTGTTCAGGGTTTCTTCCCACTCCAGTGCCGGCACCGAGTCGGCGACGATACCGCCGCCGGCCTGCACGTGCAGTTCACCGTTCTTGATGACCGCGGTGCGAATGGCAATGGCGGTGTCCATGTTGCCGTTCCAGGCAAAGTAACCCACGGCCCCGCCGTACACGCCCCGCTTGACCGGCTCCAGCTCGTCGATGATTTCCATCGCGCGGATTTTCGGCGCGCCAGACAAGGTGCCCGCCGGCAGGATCGCCCGCAAGGCGTCCATCGCCGTCAGCCCGGCCTTCAACTGGCCGGTGACGTTGGAGACGATGTGCATCACGTTGGAGTAGCGCTCGATGACCATCTTCTCGGTGAGCTTCACCGAGCCGATTTCCGAGACCCGCCCGGTGTCGTTGCGCCCCAGGTCAATCAGCATCAGGTGCTCGGCGATTTCCTTGTCATCCGACAGCAGGTCCTCTTCCAGCGCCCGGTCAGCTTCCTCCGTGGCGCCACGGGGGCGAGTCCCGGCGATCGGCCGTACCGTGATCAGGTTGTCTTCGACCCGCACCAGCACTTCCGGCGAACTGCCCACGACATGGAAGTCGCCGAAGTTGAAGAAGTACATGTACGGCGTCGGGTTGAAACAGCGCAGCGCTCGATAGAGATCGATCGGCGCTGCCTTGAAGTCGATGGACATCCGTTGCGACGGCACCACCTGCATGCAGTCACCGGCAAGGATGTATTCCTTGATGGTATCGACAGCCCGTTCGTAATCGTCCTGGGTGAAACTGGAGCGGAATACCGGGTCGGCCGCCGACTGCTTGCTGAAGTCCAGGCCGGGACGCGGAGCGATCGGCTGACGTAACTTCTCCAACAGTGCTTGCAGGCTTTGTTGACCCTGCTCGTAGGCATCTTCCTGGGACGGATCGGCCAGGACGATGGCGTGCATCTTGCCGGCGAGGTTGTCAAAGACAACGACCGCGTCGGACACCATCAGCAAAATATCCGGAACGCCCAACGGATCGGGGTTCGGGCAGGTGCCCAGGCGTTTTTCCACGTAGCGCACGCAGTCGTAGCCGAAATAACCCACCAGGCCACCATTGAAGCGCGGCAGGCCAGGGATGGTCGGCACGTTGTAGCGGGCCTTGAAGGTTTCGACGAACGCCAGCGGGTCTTCGACTTCGAGGCTTTCGATTTCGACACCGTCGTGGGTCACGCTGACGCGATGGTCATGGACCCGCAGCACCGTGCGGCACGGCAGGCCGATGATGGAATAACGGCCCCATTTCTCGCCGCCCTGCACCGATTCGAGCAAGTAGGAGTTGGGCTGGTCGGCCAACTTGAGGTAGATCGACAGCGGCGTGTCGAAGTCGGCCAGGGTTTCACAGGCAAGGGGGATGCGGTTGTAGCCGGCTGCGGCTAGACGCAGGAATTCTTCGCGGATCATGGGGTGCCTCGTGGCAAGAGGAGCTGACAGTCAGGTATGCAAACGCGCCGGATAACCGGCCAGGATCACGTCAGGTGCGCCAACGCCAGCGGGCCAGGGCCTTCATGACTTTCATCCAGAGTTTGCGAGTGACCACCACGATGGCGTTTCCAGAAGAGGATTGAACAGCGTCGGGCAACGTTATCTCAGCGGCCGGGTCCAGGCAACCGGGAATTAACAGGCGCAAATCGTCGATCACCAGCGTCGGAAACTCTTCGGCGATTGGCCGACCGTGGTTGTAGCCGTAACTCAGCGCCACGCATTTGACCCCTGCCGCTTTCGCCGCCAGCACATCGCTGCGCGAGTCGCCGACGAACAAGGATTGGGAGGCCGGAATGTTGGCCATTTTCATCACGAAAAACAGCGCGGCCGGGTCAGGCTTTTTCTGCGGCAAGGTATCGCCGCCGATGATCCAGCGGAAATAGCGGCCGATTTTCATCTGGTCCAGCAACGGCGCAACGAAGCGCTCCGGCTTGTTGGTAATCAGCGCCATTTCCACGCCCTGCTTTTGCAGCCACTTGAGGGTTGAGCGCACGCCGGGATAGACCACCGTCAGTTGGTGATTGTCTTCGTAGGCTTCATTGAACAACTCCAGCGCCCGCTCGACCTCGGCATCATCGACACCTTGGGCACCGATGTCATTGGCCAGGGCCCGGCGCACCAGCATCGGCGCGCCATTGCCGACCCAGTGGCGTACCGAATCGAGGCCGGCAGGCGGGCGTCCAAGCTTGAGCAGCATCGTGTCCACCGCCGCCGCGAGGTCCGGGACCGAATCGACCAATGTGCCATCGAGGTCGAACATCACCAGACGCGGCAAGCTGCCGGGGAACAGCTGCTCGAAGCCGCTCATGGGCGCGCCAGGGCCAGTTCGGCGCGCATTTGTGCAATCACCTCTTCGTAGTTCGGTGCATTGAAGATCGCCGAGCCCGCAACGAACGTGTCGGCGCCGGCCGCGGCGATTTCACGAATATTCTTCACGTTCACGCCACCGTCGATTTCCAGGCGGATATCACGGCCCGAGGCATCGATCAGCGCACGTGCTTCACGCAGCTTGTCGAGCGTCCCCGGGATGAACTTCTGCCCACCGAAGCCAGGGTTGACGCTCATCAACAGGATCATGTCGACCTTGTCCATCACGTACTTGAGCACGTCCAGGGGCGTGGCCGGGTTGAACACCAGGCCGGCCTTGCAACCGCCTTCGCGGATCAACTGCAGGGAGCGGTCGATGTGCTGCGTGGCTTCAGGGTGGAAAGTGATGTAGGTAGCACCGGCTTCGATGAAGTCACCGACAATGCGGTCCACCGGGCTGACCATCAAGTGCGCGTCAATCGGCGCGGTGACGCCGTACTTGCGCAGCGCCGCACAGACCATCGGGCCGATGGTCAGGTTGGGCACGTAGTGGTTGTCCATGACATCGAAGTGCACGATGTCGGCCCCGGCGGCCAGAACGTTGTCCACTTCCTCGCCCAGGCGGGCGAAGTCGGCAGAGAGAATCGACGGAGCAATAGCGAAGGGCTGCATGACGCACCTGTTTTGAGCGAAATCACGATGGCGCGCATTGTATACCTCAAGATTTGGCACGCCCACCGTGGTAATCGATCAATACGCCGCGCGGTAGATCTTCTCGATATCGGCGGCGCTCAGTTGGCGTGGATTGTTGCGCATCAGCCGTTCTATTCCCGCCGCTTCCACCGCCATGGAGGGAATCACGTCATCGGTCACGCCCAGGCTGCTGAGGCCGTTGGGTATTTCCACGGCGGCGCACAACGCAACCATGGCCTCCACGGCTTCGTCGGCCGCTTCAAGATCACTCAGGTGCGCAGTCTTGAGGCCCATTGCCTCGGCGATGTCACGCATGCGCTCGACACAGGCCATCTTGTTCCAGGCCATGACGTACGGCAGCAGCAAAGCGTTGGCGACGCCATGGGAGACGTGAAAGCGCCCGCCCAACGGATAGGCCAACGCATGCACCGCCCCGACCCCGGCATTGCCGAATGCCATGCCGGCCATCAGGCTGGCCGTGGCCATGTCTTCACGGGCTTGCAGGTGAGCCGGGGTGGCATAGGCTTTGGGCAGCGCGCGGGTGATCAGTTTGATTGCGCCGATGGCCAGGGCATCGGTGATTGGCGAAGCATTGAGCGACAGATAGGCCTCGATGGCATGTACCAGCGCATCGACGCCACTGGCAGCCGTGACGCTGCGCGGGCAGGTGAGGGTCATCTGCGGACTGACCAACGCCACGTCCGGCAACAGATAATCGCTGACGATGCCTTTTTTCAGCTGCGCAGCCTTGTCGGAGAGGATCGCCACGTTGGTGACTTCCGAACCAGTACCGGCCGTGGTGGGGATGGCAATCATGGGCGGGCCTTTGCGTGGCACCTGATCGACACCGAACATATCTTGCAGCTCGCCGTGGTAACCGGCATAGACCCCCACGCACTTGGCGATGTCGATGGCACTGCCACCGCCGAGACCGATCAGGCCGTCATGACCACCGTCGCGATAGGCTTGCATGCAGTCTTCGACAATGGCGATTTCCGGGTCCGGCATGACCCGGTCGAAAATCTCGTAGTCCCGTCCGCCCAGATGTTGCAGGGCCAGTTCCACGGTGCCGGACTTGACCAACGCCGCATCGGTCACGATCAGCGGGTTGTCGACGTCCAGGCGCGTCAATTCCGCGGCCAGTTGCTCGATGGCAGCGGCACCGGTGATCAGTTTATGGGCGATCTTGAATGAGGAAAGACTCATGTGCGCGGCCTCTTATTCGAGTATGGGCTGGCACAAGGATAGCTCGGTATTGAGGGTTGTCTGCCATTCAGCGCATGAATGCGATAAGGAACCTGTGGATGAGCCCACTGTGGGAGCGAGCTTGCTCGCGATAGCGGATCAACATTCAACTTCTGCTTTGAATGTATCACCGCTATCGCGAGCAAGCTCGCTCCCACACTGTTTTTGCTTGGGCCTCAGACTTGGGTAGTACGCAGCTTCTCGCTACGCCCACGCAACCACTCCAGGGTCAGCAACAGGATCACCGAGAAGGCAATCAGCAGCGTCGCCGCCGCGGCGATGGTAGGGCTGAGGTTTTCGCGGATGCCGCTGAACATCTGCCGTGGCAAGGTTGCCTGCTCGGGGCCGGCCAGGAACAGAGTCACTACCACTTCGTCGAACGACGTCGCAAAGGCGAACAGTGCACCGGAGATCACGCCCGGGGCGATCAACGGCAGGGTCACCCGCCGAAACGCCGTCAGTGGCGAAGCCCCAAGGCTGGCAGCGGCCCGAACCAGGTTGTGGTTGAACCCCTGCAGGGTCGCCGACACCGTGATGATGACGAACGGTACACCCAGCACGGCGTGGACCACGATCAGCGAGAAGAAGCTGTTGCCCAGCCCCAGCGGTGCGAAAAACAGGTAGCTGGCCACGCCAATGATCACCACCGGCACCACCATCGGCGAAATCACCAGGGCCATCACCAACGCCTTGCCTGGGAAGTCACCACGGGTCAGGCCGATGGCCGCGAGCGTGCCGAAGACCATCGCCAGCAACGTCGCCGCCGGGGCCACGATGATGCTGTTTTTCAGCGCCCGCATCCATTCGGCCGAGGCGAAGAAATCGTGGTACCACTGCAGCGAAAAGCCCTGCAGCGGGTAGACCAGGAAGCTGCCGGAGTTGAACGACAGTGGAATGATCACCAGCACCGGCAGGATCAGGAACAACAGAATCAGCCCGCAGAGTGTGCGCAAGCAGTAAAACCACACCCGCTCGACGGGGGACATGTAAGGACTCACCATTTTCGATCTCCCCTTAGCTCAGGCGCAGGCGACTGGCGCCCACCAGCCAGCTGTAAATCAGATAAAGCACGATGGTCGCCAGCAACAGCAGCCCGCCGAGCGCCGTGGCCATGCCCCAGTTGATGCTGGTGTTGGTGTAGAACGCGACGAAGTAGCTGACCATCTGATCGTTCGGGCTGCCCAGCAGCGCCGGCGTGATGTAGTAGCCGATGGCGAGGATGAACACCAACAGGCAACCGGCGCCGACCCCGGCATAGGTCTGCGGGAAATACACCCGCCAGAAACTGGCGAACGGGTGGCAGCCCAGGGAAATCGCCGCACGCATATAGGTTGGCGAGATGCCCTTCATCACACTGTAGATCGGCAGGATCATGAACGGCAGCAGGATGTGGACCATGGAGATGTATACGCCGGTGCGGTTGAACACCAGCTCCAGGGGCTTATCGATGACGCCCATGGCCATCAGCGCACTGTTGATCAGGCCACCGGACTGCAGCAACACAATCCATGCGGCGACGCGTACCAGGATCGAGGTCCAGAACGGCAGCAGCACCAGGATCATCAGCAGGTTGCTCTGGCGCGAAGGCAGGTTCGCCAGCAGGTAGGCCAACGGATAGGCCAGCACCAGGCAGATCGCGGTGATCACCAGGCCCATCCAGAAGGTCCGGGTAAAGATGTCGAGGTAGATCGCCTGGTCCGGGGTGGCCGTGGCCAGTTCGCCGAGGTCATCGATGCGGTGATCGACAGCCGCCAGCAGGTAATACGGGGTAACGTCGCTGGTGTTGCGGCGAATCACCTGCCAGTACGCCGGGTCGCCCCAACGCTCATCGAGGTTTTCCAAGGCTTCTTTATAGGAAGCCGGCTCGGTGGCAAATGGCAACGCCCGAGCGGTCTTGGTCAGCAGGCTGCGATAGCCGGCCAGTTCCATGTTCAGGCGCTTGGACAAGTCGCCCAGGGTCTGATTCTTGCGGGCTTCGGCCAGGTCTTCGCTGGCAGCCTTGTACACCGGCTCGCCCGGCAAACCACGTCCGTCCCAGGCAGCGACGGCGGCAACAGTACGCGGCATGGCGCCCACCACTTCCGGGTTGCTGACGCTTTTGAACAGCAGCGCCACGATCGGCACCAGGAACACCAGCAACAGAAACAGCACCAGCGGCGCGATCAAGGCCTGGGCCTTCCAGCGGTTGATCCGCTCGGCGTGCTTGAGCCGTTGCTTGAGGGTGGGGCTGGTGCCCGCGTTCAGTGGAACGGCGATGGCCATGGCGAACTCCGCAAATCTTTTTGATCGTTACAGGGGCGGCGGGCCGCCTCTGTTCTTTTGAAACGTTGGCCTCTGAGTCGATCGTTCCCACGCTCCACGTGGGAATGCATCCAATGACGCTCTGCGTCACAAAGGACGCGGAGCGTGCTGGGCGGCATTCCCACGCGGAGCGTGGGAACGATCTCTGTCAGCGGTTACTTCGCAGCCCAGGAGTTGAAGCGCTGCTCCAGTTGCTCACCGTTGTCAGCCCAGAAGCTGACGTCGATCTGCACTTGGTTGGCGATGTTTTCCGGGGTGGTCGGCATGTCCTTCAGGACATCCTTGGCCAGCAACGGAACAGCCTGGGTATTGGCCGGACCGTAGGCGATGTTTTCCGAGTAGGTCTTCTGCTGCTGCGGCGCCACCGAGAAAGCGATGAATTTCTTCGCAGCTTCGGCGCGGGTCTTGTCCAGGCCGCGTGGGATGGCCCAAGCGTCGAAGTCGTAGATGCCGCCGTTCCACACCACTTTCAGGTTGCTTTCTTTCTGTACCGCGGCGATCCGGCCGTTGTAGGCCGAGCTCATGACCACGTCACCGGAAGCCAGGTACTGCGGTGGCTGGGCGCCAGCTTCCCACCACTGGATGTTCGGCTTGAGTTCATCGAGCTTCTTGAACGCACGGTCCTGGCCGTCTTTGCCAGCCAGCACTTTGTAGACGTCTTTCGGCGCTACGCCATCGGCCATCAGGGCGAATTCCAGGGTGTACTTGGCGCCTTTGCGCAGGCCGCGCTTGCCCGGGAATTGCTTGGTGTCCCAGAAGTCCGCCCAACTGGTTGGCGCGGTCTTCAGTTTGTCGGCGTTGTAGGCCAGCACGGTCGACCACACGAAGAAGCCCACGCCGCAAGGCTGGATAGCACCCTTGACGTAGTCTTCGGCCTTGCCGAACAGCGCCGGATCGAGTTGTTCGAACATGTCTTCGTCACAACCACGGGACAACTCCGGGGACTCGACTTCAACCAAATCCCAGGAAACGCTCTTGGTATCGACCATGGCCTTGACCTTGGCCATTTCGCCGTTGTACTCGCCAGCCACGATCTTGCCATTGCCGGCCGCTTCCCACGGTGCGTAGAAGGCTTTGACCTGAGCCGCCTTGTTCGCCCCGCCGAAAGACACCACGGTCAGGTCCGGGCCCGCCGCCATCGCGCTTGCCGCACCCATCATGCCCAATGTCAGGGCTGTGAACTTCAGGGATCTCAACATTTATTGTTCTCTCCACGTGCAGGGTTGGTGTTGGTACAGCAGGGGGGCGATCAATTCGCCTCTAGAAGGGGATCGAGCGCACGCACATGCTCGACTTGCCAGCCAAGCGGAACCACGTCCCCGACGGCGAGCCCGGGATCGAGCTCGGCAATCGGCTGTTTCACAAAGAAGTCGTTCTTGCCGCAGACTTCCAGGCGAACCCGGACGTGGTCGCCCAGATAGATGAATTCCGCCACCCTCCCTGAGAAGCGGTTGACACATTGTTCGCTTGCGCCGTTGAGGCTCACCCGCTCCGGGCGGATCGACAGAGTCACCGGCTCGCCTGGCTTGCCGACATTCACCGCCAGTGCCTCGACCTTCTCACCGCGCCCCAGCTCCACCAGGCAGCGCTCGCCGGTTTGGCTGTGCAGGCGGCCGTTAAGGCGGTTGTTCTCACCGATGAAGTTGGCGACAAAGGTGTTTTTCGGCTCTTCATAAAGGGTGCGCGGCGGGGCGATCTGCTGGATCTCGCCCTGGTGGAACACCGCCACACGGTCGGACATGGTCAGGGCTTCGCCCTGGTCGTGGGTCACGTAGACCACGGTCACGCCCAGGCGCTGGTGCAGGTGTTTGATTTCCATCTGCATGTGTTCGCGCAATTGCTTGTCCAGCGCACCCAGGGGTTCGTCCATCAGCACCAGCTGCGGCTCGAATACCAGCGCCCGGGCCAGGGCCACCCGTTGTTGCTGGCCGCCGGACAATTGCGCCGGGTAGCGTTGGGCGAAGCTGTCCAGCTGGACCATGCTCAAGACGCGCTTGACCCGATCACTCACGTCACTCTTGTTCAGGCCCCGCACGGTCAGCGGGAACGCCAGGTTCTCGGCGACAGTCATGTGAGGGAACAAAGCGTAGTTCTGGAACACCATGCCAATGTCGCGCTTGTGCGGTGGCACGTTGTTGATCGAGCGCCCGGCCAGCAGGATCTCACCGGCGGTTGGGGTTTCAAACCCGGCGAGCATCATCAGGCTGGTGGTCTTGCCGGAGCCGGAAGGCCCGAGCAGGGTCAGGAATTCGCCTTTGCGAATATCCAGGTTGAGGTCTTTGACGATCAGGTTCTCGCCGTCGTAGCTCTTTTGCACACCACGAAAGCTGACCAGCACATCACTGGCCCCCGCGCTTGAATCGACCTGGCTCATACCCGCACCTTTTGTATTGATGACTGCTTGTGAGTCAAGCCTAGTGGAGCCTGGGGCCCGCGCAAATCGGGACGCAGGAGAGAATCACCTCAGCCGGATGGAAGAGTCGGGGTAGGGATTGCCCTACAGAGATGGCGGGATTGGATAAGGACAGCGGGCAGTTGGCAGCGGCACGCCGCAAGTAGGGGCGAAAGCGCTGTTGGGGGCGTGTCGCAAATGGATATGCCGGCACATTTCCCCTGTGGGAGCGAGCCTGCTCGCGATAGCGGTGTATCAGACAATATCGATGTCGAATGACCCGACGCTATCGCGAGCAGGCTCGCTCCCACAGAGGGAAACTGCGGACCTTAGAGCAGCTTGTGCTCCATCGCATATTTCACCAGCTCCGCCAATGAGGTGATGTTGAGCTTCTGCATCAGCCGTGCCTTGTGGGTGCTGATGGTCTTGCTGCTCAGGGCCAGTTGCTGGGCGATGTCGTTGACGTTGGCGCCCTGGGCCAGGCGTTCGAAGACTGAGAATTCACGCTCGGACAGCAGCGAGTGCAACGGTCGCGTGTCGGTCAGGCCGACTTCAAAGACCATGCGATCGGCCAGGTCCGGGTCGATGTAGCGTCCGCCAGCCGCGACCTTGCGAATCGCCATGAGCAACAGGGCCGGGTCGCTGTCCTTGGTCGCGTAGCCAGCGGCGCCGACCTTCAGGGCGCGGGCGGCCATTTGCGCTTCGTCATGCATCGACAGCACCAGGATGGCCGGCGGATTGCTCAGCGCCCGGATCCGTGGGATCGCCTCCAGGCCGTTGACGCCCGGCATGGAAATGTCCAGCAGCACCACTTCGCAGGGCACGTGGCGCAAGGTCTCGAGCAACTGTTCGCCATTGCTCGCCTCCCCCACCACCACCAGATCCTTGGCCAGGCCGATCAACTGCTTGATGCCTTCACGGACGATGGTGTGGTCTTCGGCTACCAGTACACGGATCACGTTGTTCTCCAGATTCAGGATCTCATCGCGAGCAAGCTCGCTCCCACAGTGTGTATGTGTACATCTCAATCAATGTGGGAGCGAGCTTGCTCGCGATTGGGCCCACCCAGGCAACCCACCCCATCAGACCTCATGCAACGGCACCCGCACCGACAGGGTCGTCCCCTCCCCCGGCTCACTCTCCAGGGACAACTGCCCGCCCATGATCAACACCCGCTCACGCATGCCGACCAGGCCAAAGGAGGTTGGCCGCCCCGTATCGGCAATAAATCCTACACCGTCGTCGCTGACGGTCAGGCACAATTCGTCGCCCTCCTGAACCAGCGTCAGCTCTACAGTATGCGCTTGGGCATGACGCATCACGTTGGTCAGCGCTTCCTGGAGAATCCGGAACAGGCCAATGGCCTTGGCATCGCTCAGGGCCGGCAGGTTGTCCGGCACCTGCACCAGGCATGGGATCTGCGTTCGCGCCTCGAAACGCCGAGCCTGCCATTCGATGGCCGAGGCAATGCCAGCATCCAGGATCGGCGGGCGCAGCGCCGTTGCCACGTCCCGCACCAGTTGGAACAACTGGGCAATCAGGCGCTTCATGCTGTTAAGCCGCTCATGCAGGCCCGGGTCGAGTTGCGCGTAGGCCAATTCACACATGGATGTTTCTAGCTTCAACACCGTCAGCATCTGGCCCAGCTCGTCGTGGACCTCCCGGGCAATGCGCGCCTTTTCCTCTTCCCGCACGCTTTCCAGGTGCGCCGACAATTCGCGCAGCTGTTCCCGGGAGCTGGCCAGTTCCAATTCGATGCGTTTGCTTTCGGTGATGTCCCAGACGATTCCGTCCCAGACATAGGCGCCATCTTCGAGACGACGGGTGATCGCCTTGATCTCGGCCCAGCGCTCCTGGCCTTCGCGGGTCAGGATGCGGCCCTGCCATGACCAGTCACTGTCGGTGTCCAGCGCCTGGTCCTGAGTGCGGTGGTAATCGGCCTTGTCCTGCGGGTGCACCAGGCTGCGCAGCCCGGTGTCGCTGCGGGCCAGGGTCGCGGGGGAATAACCCACCAGGCTTTCGCTGCCCTCGCTGATGTAGGCAAAGTCGATCTGGCCGGTCACCGGCGCCCGCTCCAGGCGAAAGACCAGGCCCGGCACGTTGGCGGCGATGCCTTGCAAGCGCGCTTCGCTTTCGCGTAACGCCGCCAGCGCACGTCGGCGCTCGGTCACGTCGTTGAGGTAGACCACCAGGTATTCGGCGTCGCGAAAACGCAGGAAGCTCAGGGAAACGTCAGCCGGCAGGATGCTGCCATCGGCTCGCACGCATTCGGTTTCGAAACTCTGCGCCCCCTCTTCACTGGCCCGGGCGCGCTTCCACAGGTTCAGCCAGCGATCCATGTGCAAGCCCGGCTCGAAGTCGATCAAAGGCCGGTCGATGATGGCGCCCGAGGCATAGCCGAGCATGGTTTCAGCCGCTCGGTTGGCATAACGCACGTGGCTGTCCCAATTGACCCAGAGAATGCCGACCGTGCTTTGATCGATGGAAAACTGCGTCAGGCGCAAGGCTTCTTCGCTGGCAGCGCGCTGGACGATGTCCTCCCTCGCGGCTCGCAGACGGCGCTCCAGTGCGCGTTGCTGGCGGCGCTGCCAGAACACGATGGCAACGCTGCTGAGCAGCAAGACCAGAATCAACAGGGTCAGGTTCTGCCAGAAGCCCGGGGTCTCGGTCAGGCGTGGGTATTTTGGCTTGAGCCAACGGCTGTGCAGTTGCTCCAGATCCTTGGCCGGGATCGCCTGCAAACCGCTGTCGATGATCTCGGCCAATTCCGGCCAGTCCCGGCGCGTGGCAACCCGCAGCAACTGCGGCAGGCCAATGTCGCCCACTACCGCCAGCTCGGCGAATTCGGGCTCGACCATCAGCCGCCCGAGTTGTGCCTCGTCGACCACCGCGTATCGGGCCTGCTGGGTCAGCAATAGTTGCAGGGCCTCGCGCTCCATCGGCACGCCTTGCAGATTCAGCGTCGGGTAGTTGCTGCGCAAGTAATCGGCTATGGCGCTGGGCATGCGCACCGCGACCCGGGCCTGGGTGTCGAGTTTTTCCAACTCCACCCCTTCGGCGCCCTTCTGCGCGCCGACGATCAATTGCGGCACGCGCATATAGGGATCGGAAAACTGCCAGAGCTTGAGCCCGCCCGGGGATTGGGTCAGGCCCGGAGCAATGTCCACCTCGCCGGCGCGCACCGCTGCTTCCAGTTGTGCCAAGTCCTGGAAATTGCGCCAGGTCAGCTCGACGTTCAACGCCTTGCCCAGCCATTGCATCAACTCGACGTTAGTGCCGGACAAACGCTGCAAGCGCCGGTCGTATTGGGCATAGGGCGCCTGCAATACCAGGCCGACCCGCCATTGCGGATGTTGCACCAACCACTGGCGCTGCCCTGCATTCAATTGCACCCCGTGCGCCGACGGCGCGGGCGCGGCCCACGCCATCAAGGGAAGCCATAAACAGCCGATAACCCACAGGCAGCAAAAACGCATCATCGAAGTCTCATGCACTGACAAATACTGACCAACCCATTAGGCTGCCGGAAATACTTCTGGTCATGGAATATCCGATGCCCTCTGTTTATCGCCTGGCGTTGCCAGCATTGTGCCTGTCGCTGATCCTGCCAAGTGCCTTTTCTGTACAGGCCAGCGAAACGGCCCCCGCCGCCGAGCAACCTGCCGAAGAAAAACCCGTCGAGCGCCAGCCTTTGCTCGAGCGTAGCCAGGAAGAAGCGAGCGCACTTGAACGAAAAGTCCCGGTCCAGGAACAGCAACAGTTGCAGACTGGCAGCGATACCTTCCTGGCGCTGTGGAAGCCGGCCAACACCAGCGACCCCAAAGGTGCCGTCATCATAATCCCTGGCGCCGGCGAAACAGCTGACTGGCCTCAAGTCGTCGGCCCATTGCGTAAAAAATTGCCCGATGTCGAATGGAGCAGCCTGAGTATCACCCTGCCGGACCTGCAAAGCGACGTCATTGCACCGCGCGTGGTAGAAGCACCGCCCGAGACCAAGCCGGCCGACACCGCTGCCGCAGCACCGGACGCCACCACGGCGGCGCCGATCGAACAGGTCGCAGGTGGCGAAGCCGATGCGGCAGATCCCGTCGTTGCCCAAACCGATGAAGAACACGCCAAAGCCGACGCCGAGCGCATCTTCGCCCGTATCGATGCAGCCCTGGCCTACGCCGAACAGCAAAGCGCACGCCGCATCGTGCTGCTGGGCCATGGCACTGGCGCCTATTGGGCGGCGCGCTACCTGAGTGAAAAGCAACCCTCGCAGGTCGAACGCTTCGTGATGGTGGCCGCCCAGACTCCGACCACCGCCAAGCCGGCCCTGGTCGAACTGACTTCGACCTTGAAACTGGCGACCGCCGACATTTTCTACATGGACAAGCCGCTGGATCGCAACGCGGCGCTGGAGCGCTTGCAGGCGAGCAAACGCTTGAAAGGCTCGACCTTCAGCCAGGTGTCCCTCAAGGCCCTGCCGAACCCGACGGCGGAGCAGGAGCAGCTGTTTCGTCGAGTTCGGGGTTGGTTGAATCCGCAGAAGGCGGGGGAGTAAGACTGACTCTGGCACCGCCCACACGCTGTAGGAGCTGCCGAGCGAAGCGAGGCTGCGATCTTTCCAAGGCCAGTTGAGTCCCAAGCGAAAGATCAAGATCAAAAGATCGCAGCCTTCGGCAGCGCCTACCGCAGGCCAGCGGGCTAGCGAAAATCCCGGCGCTCGCGAATCAACCGATAGGCGTTATGCAATTCCCGGGTTTTGTCGGTGGCTTCACGCACCTGCATGGGCGTTGCTCCGCTGCCGGCAATCTTGTCCGGATGATGGCGACTGAGCAGGCGTCGGTAAGCGCGCTTGATCTGTGACGGTTCGCTGGTGGCCGACACCCCCAGCAAGCGCAAGGCTTCCTGATAGGTCACCCCGCTGTTGGGCCGCGACAGTTTCTGCGGCTCGTAATCAGCCGCCAGCGCCTGGACCTGCTGCGGCGTCCAGCCCAACCAGCGGCCCCACTGGGCCACCAGTTCTCGCTCACTGACACCGGCACGCCCATCGGCCCAGACCATCCGCCAACACGCGCGCAATACCCCTTCAGCCGCGTGGGGCTGGACGGCCAGGCGGCGCATGTAACCGCGCAAGCGATCGTTCCCGGACTTGCCCCGGTTGAACGCCGCGATCGCCCGGCGCTGCGCCGACTCGCTCAAGTCCAGCGCACGCATTTCCTGGCGAGCCTGCTGGATGTGACCATCGACCACGCGGCCATCGCTTTTCGCCAGCCGCCCCAGTAATACAAACAACAACTCATCGTTGCGCAACGCCGGGCGTCCACCCAGACGCTCACGTACCTGCGCCCAGCCTTGCAGGTTCAGGCGCCGATCCAGCGCCTGTCCCAACAACGCCCCAAGCATGGCCCCCGGGATGCTGGCTATGGCAAAGCCCGCCCCGGCTCCAATCAGAGTCCCTGGCCACCACATATCAACCGCTCGCTTCTATCAAGGTTTCGACCTGCGCCAAACGTTCATGGGTGCCGACATCGACCCAATGCCCTTTGAGGTGCTCGCCACTGACGCGCCCCTCGGCCATGGCCGCGCGCAACAGCGGTGCGAGCTTGAACGCACCGTCCGAGCAACCGTCGAACAACCGCGGGTGCAGGACGGCAATGCCGCTATAGGTCAGGTTGTCGGCAGGCGCGAGCCTATCGTGAACCTTTCCGTCGACCAGGACGAAATCGCCGCCTGGGTGATGCTCGGGATTATCGACGAGCACCAGGTGCGCCAGCCCTTTTAGCGGCCTGCGCAACACGCTGAAATCGTAGTCGGTCCAGATATCGCCGTTCACCACCACAAACGCTTCATCGCCCAGCAACGGCAAGGCCCGGAAGATTCCACCGCCGGTTTCCAGCGGCTCGCCTTCGGGGGAAAACCGAATGTTCACGCCAAACCGTGAACCGTCCCCCAGGTGATCTTCGATCTGCTGACCGAGCCAGGCGTGATTGATCACGATCTCGGTGAACCCGGCCCGCGCCAGCGCCCGCAAGTGGTATTCGATCAAGGGAACACCACCGACGCGAATCAACGGCTTTGGCGTGGTAAGAGTCAAGGGCCGCATGCGTTCGCCCTTGCCCGCCGCCAGGATCATCGCCTTCATGCCGTTGCTCCGGCCGATTGCCGCAGGCTGCCCAGCAGTTCATCGAGCGGTGCCAGTTCCGGGCGACGGGCAATGACCGCTTCTATATAAGCAAAGAACCGCGGCACATCGCCGAGGTAGCGTGGCTTGCCATCACGATGGCAAATGCGCGCGAAGATCCCGATGACCTTGAGATGGCGCTGCACGCCCATCAAGTCGCTGGCCCGCAGGAAGTCCTCGAGATCCGGCTGGACGGGAATGCCGAGGGCGCCGGCCTGCTGCCAGTAATTCTCCAGCCAGCCGCGCACACGGGCTTCGGGCCAACTGAGGAAGGCATCCTTGAACAGACAGGTCACGTCGTAGGTGACGGGGCCATAGACCGCATCCTGAAAGTCCAGCACACCGGGATTCGGCACGCTGAGCATCAGGTTGCGCGGCATGTAGTCGCGATGCACCAGCACTTTGGGCTGGGCCAGGGCGCTGTCGATCAACAGCTCGCTGGCCTGCTGCCAGAGTTGCTGCTGGGCCGAATCCAATTCGATACCCAGCTCGCGCTTGACGTACCACTCAGGGAACAATTCCAGCTCCCGACGCAGCAACGCGACATCGTAGCTCGGCAACGGCGCAACCATCGGCAATTGCTGGAAAGCCAGCAGGGCTTGCAGGGCATCGCGGAATAAATCGTCGGCATTTTCGCCGTTGATCACGTCCAGATAGGTCTGGTTGCCCAGGTCATTGAGCAAAAGAAAGCCGCGCTCGAGGTCTTCGGCATAAATTTTTGGCACGTTAATGCCGGATTTCGCCAGCAAAAAAGCAATATCCACGAAGGGTTTGCAGTTTTCCTGGGGCGGTGGCGCATCCATTACGATCAAACTGCGACCCTCGCCTTCCCAGCGGAAATAACGCCGGAAACTCGCGTCACTGCTGGCGGCGGTCAACGTGGCCGGGGGTACGGCGCCCCAGCCCTGTTGAGTGAAAAGGATCGGCAGTTGTTCATCGAGCCAAACTTTCAGGTGTTGCAAGCGTACATCTTGGTCGGGCATTGCAAGGGTCTCCGACGGCGCTAGCCGTCAAGCGGGTCATGCTTTATTATCCAGCATCTTGTGCGACACGCGTAGCGTGCCTCCAGCTTCGCGATGAGGAGTCATCGTGAAGGGTTCTTGCAAAGGAACCAACAGCCCGGCAGCCAATTCGGGAAACAAAACCGCCCAAGGAGTCCTTCGCTTAAAAAGACTCGTTGTCGCTGCGGCGCAATAGCGAACCCAAAACCACTTAGCACTCGGAAACGTGGTTAGGGTCCGGATTTCGGACTGGGAGTGCTTACTTCATCACATCGGCCCCATGGCCTTACTCTGACGGGAAGAATCCCCGCAGGGGTTCCTCCTTCTGCAAATAGGGGGAACATCACCCAGACAAGCCGTTTTCCTACGGTCCTTGTCCATTTCAACTGGAGACATGAGCGAAAGTTCTGTCTGTCATTGTCCAACTGTTGCAGTCACTGAACAGTAGCGGACTCGTTGTGCGACCAACGATAGCCTAGGAAGACATGCGTCACTGGTAACGGTGGGGTATGAAGCTCTTCCGACAATGTAGCCCCCGTCAGGGCGTGATCTTGCTGCGAGGCAAGTCATGGATGCTCGGAGCAGTACCGGGTTGAGGCGCTAGGCTGGCTGGCAAGGGCAACGTAAGTGAACTGCTGATAAACGCCGTAAGGATAACCATGCCCAAACTGCTGTCAGGCATGAGCCAAAAGGTACGAGGCCAGATATTCCTGTGGGATGTGGGAATACGTCGCTGCACAAGCCTCCGGCGAAAAGGCAGGTCCTAAACCAGTCGTGTGACAGTCAGGGAACGTGGTAAGCCCGTATGGCTGCCTTCGGGCAGGCATACCGCAAGGTGAACTGTTGGCTGTGCGGGTATGGGATCGCAGAGAAAGCGAACGCCGGGCTGTAATGGTTCGGATAGGGATTGGAACATTATCCCACGGGAAACCGGGCAGACTTCTGCGTGGTCTTTCGTCGCATGAATGCTGATTGAGCCTGTTTCAATGAACTTCGAGGTCCAGAAATACCGGACCTTCCAATAGTCCAACCCTGACGGGAGCGCACCTCCCCATCAGGGGATGCGTACGTCTTTTGCTCAGGGTCATCTGAGAGGAAGGCAGCATGATAGAACACAGCCAAATGGCCGTGTCTGCGCCTTCCGACGTTCCGCAGCAATGGCACGACATCGACTGGTGTCGCGTTCAGCGGAACGTTCGGGCAATGCAGATACGGATTGCGAAGGCTTGTCGGGAAGGCAACTGGCGCAGGGTGAAAGCCTTGCAACGGATGCTGACCCGCTCACGCTCGGCCAGATACTTGGCCGTACGGCGAGTCACTGAAAACCAGGGTAAGCGCACGGCGGGAGTCGACCGCGTGCTCTGGGATACACCGGATGCCAAATGGAAAGCGGCAGATGGATTGAAGCGCCACGGGTATAAACCTCGGCCGCTACGGCGAGTGTTTATCCCAAAGTCGAATGGAAAGGAGCGCCCTTTGGGCATCCCGACCATGACTGACAGGGCAATGCAGGCGTTGTACTTGCTTGCTCTGGCGCCCATCGCAGAAACCACGGGTGATCCCAATAGCTACGGCTTCAGGATCGAACGCTCGACGGCGGATGCGATGGGGCAGTTGTTCGTTTGCCTGTCCAAGAGGCTATCGGCCAAATGGGTTTTGGAAGCGGACATCAAGGGCTGCTTTGACCATATCAACCACGACTGGCTGATCCACCACGTCCCTACGGACAAAATGGTTCTTCGCAAATGGTTGAAAGCAGGCGTGATCCATAAAGGTCAGCTTCAGGCAACGGATGCCGGTACACCTCAAGGCGGGATTATCTCGCCGACCTTGGCAAACATGGTGCTGGATGGCCTGGAAACACAGCTCAAGCGATATCTGGGCGTGACACGGGCCAAGAAGCTGAAAATCAATGTAGTGCGATATGCGGACGATTTTGTGATCACTGGCGAATCGAAAGAGGTGCTCGATAGCGAAGTCAAACCTTGGGTGGAGCAGTTCCTCGCGGTGCGCGGATTGCAGTTATCCCCTGAGAAAACCCATGTCGTCCATATAGATGAAGGCTTTGACTTTCTGGGTTGGAATTTCCGCAAGTACGGCGGGAAGCTTCTGATCAAGCCGAGCAAGAAAAACGTGAAAGCGTTCTATCGCAAGGCCAAGGAGGTCATCAGCACCAACAAAGCGGTGACGCAAGAGGATCTGATCCGATTGCTGAACCCGATGCTGCGAGGCTGGGCGTTCTATCACCAGCCAGTAGTCGCCAAGAAGGCGTACAGCCGCATGGACTTTCAAATATTCCAAGCGCTATGGCGCTGGGCAAAACGGCGACACCCGAACAAAAACCTCGACTGGATCAGGAAGAAGTATTTCCAACTCATCGAGGGTCGAAACTGGGTGTTCTGCACCACGTTACTGACAGAGACTGGGGACAAAGAGGAGATCAGGCTATACACCCTTGAGGCTACGCCGATCGAGAGGCACAGAAAAATCAGCGGGGAGTACAACCCGTTCGATCCTTCGATGGAGGAAATGGGCGAGAAACTGCGGATGTCCCGGATGCTCGGGAAGCTGAAATACCGTAAACAAGTATCAAACCTGTTTCAATCGCAAAAAGGTCTGTGTTTACTGTGCAAGAACCCGATAACCAGGGAGACGGGGTGGCACGACCACCACATCATTTATCGCTCACAAGGCGGTGGTGACTCGCTAAGCAACCGGGTACTATTGCATCCCATTTGCCACCAGCAGCTTCATGCTCGTGGGCTAACAGTGAACAAACCGGCTCCCGATTTCGGGGGTTAAGTAGAGACTTGAGCCGTATGCGCTGAAAGGCGCACGTACGGTTTTTAGGGGGGAGCAGGCCAGAAATGGTCTGCTCCTACCCAACTTTCAGACCATCGAGAGGCGTGCGGCCCACACCGCGGGCAGATGGCACGCAGGAAGCCCGGACTAATAAGATGGCATTGAAATCCCCCGCGTTTCGTAAAAAATTTCCGTTGCTGGTCACCGGCAGTCTGCTGGCCCTGCAACCCTTGGCCTCTTCATTCGTCGTCGCGGCGCAGCAGTATGACTGCTCTGTCTCCGCTTCGGGTGCCTGGGACTGTGCGCCCAAGACACCGGCCGCCGCGTTGCCGCCGCGTCCCGTGCATGACGGCAGCGCGGTTTCCGACAGCGGCACGGCTCCGGCCGACAGCAGCTCGGGCGAGGAAGCCGGCGAAAAGCCGATGCTCGTTACCGAAGCCAAGGGCCGTGGCCTGAAGTCGCGCAGTGCAGACTACAGTCACCTGGATTGGGTTCCACGAGAGAACCTCACCCCGGCGCAATTGGCTGAAACCGGGCCTTACTGCTCGGGTGCCTATATCGAGCCGACCCGTCCTGGCATGAACGACAAGACGGCCAAGAGCGACGCCCCCACCTTCCTCGGCGCCAAGGCTTCACGCTATCAGCAGGAAGAACAGGTGGCGACCCTGGCCGGTGACGTGGTCATGCGCCAGGGCAGCATGCAGGTCGAGGCCGACGAGGCCAGCCTGTACCAGGCCGAGAATCGTGGCGAGCTGAGTGGCAACGTGCGGGTTCGCGACAACGGTGCGCTGATCGTCGGCGACCACGCCGATGTACAGCTGGACACCGGCGAAGCCAAGGTCGACAACGCCGAATACGTGATGCACAAGTCGCGCATCCGCGGTAACGCGCTGTACGCCAAGCGTGCCGAGAACGCGATCATCCGTCTCAAGGACGGTACGTACACCACGTGCGAACCGAACAGCAACGCCTGGACGCTCAAGGGCAACAACATCACCCTGAACCCGGCCACCGGCTTCGGTACCGCGACCAACGTGACGCTGCGGGTCAAGGACATTCCAGTCCTGTACACGCCTTATATTTATTTCCCGATCGACGACCGTCGCCAGTCCGGCTTCCTGCCGCCGACCATCGGCAGCGGCACCGACACCGGCTTCCTGCTGGTCACACCGTACTACTTCAACCTGGCGCCGAACTACGATGCCACGTTGTACCCGCGCTACATGAGCAAGCGTGGCCTGTTGATGGAAGGCGAGTTCCGCTACCTGACCAAGTCCAGCGAAGGTCAGTTCGGCGCGGCGTACCTCAACGACGACGAAGACGAACGCGCCAAGCAGTCCGATTACAGCAAGACCCGCTACATGTACAACTGGCAGCACAAAGGCGGCCTCGACTCGCGCGTGCTGACGGAAGTCGACTACACCAAGATCAGCGATCCTTACTACTTCCAGGATTTGCAGACCGACCAGATCGGTGTCGAATCCAGGGATTATGTGAACCAGCAAGGGGCCGTCAGCTATCGGGGGGACAACTACGTTGCCCGCTTGAATGCCCAGGCTTACCAGATGGCGACGATTTCGAAGCTCACGCCTTATAACCGCCTGCCGCAGATCACTTTCAACGGTGCGCTGCCGCAGCACCCATATGGCCTGGATTTCGCTTACCAAACAGAATTGGTGCGGTTTGATCGTGATTTGCGCAATGGCCTGTACAGCAACGACGAGGGCGTTACATCACCGTGGCTGGATAACAACATCACCGGCCTTGCTCGAGCGAACGGCAATCGCCTGAATTTGGCGCCGGTCATGAGCTTGCCAATGGAGGCTAGCTACGGCTACATCAAGCCATCCTTGAAATACCAGTACACCCAATATGACTTGGACCTGGATGGCAGAGGCAAATCGCAAATTGCGGCGCAGAGCGCCGAGGCCGATCGCCTGCAGGGCACTTATAGCAGCAACCAGAGTCGTGGCATTCCGATCGCCAGCATCGACAGTGGCTTGTATTTTGATCGGAACACCCAATGGTTCGGCACCAACTATCGCCAGACCCTGGAACCACGCCTGTTCTACCTCTACGTACCGGAAAAGGATCAGAGCGATATCCCGGTCTTCGATACCAGCGAATCGACCTTCAGCTATTCCTCGCTGTTCCGGGACAACCGCTTTACCGGCTCCGACCGCGTCGGCGACGAGAACAAGCTGTCCCTGGGCGTAACCAGCCGCTGGATCGAAGAAAACGGTTTCGAGCGCCAGCGCATCAGCGTCGGCCAGGCCCTGTACTTCAAGGATCGCGAAGTCCAGCTGCCAGGCATCGACTTCAAGACACGTGACGACGCCAAGTCGAACGTTTCCCCGTACGCACTGGAATACGAATACCGCTGGAACCGCGACTGGCGCACCACGGCCGACTACAACTGGGACCCAGACTCCCACAGCCCTCGCTCGGGCAGCGCGATGTTTCACTACCAGCCGGAAGACAACCCGAACAAGGTCATCAACGCTGGCTATCGCTATCGCAACGACCTGGTCCGCTACGATGAAACCACTGGCCAATGGCAAGTGGGCGGTGGCGACTACGGCACCCCGGGCCAACCTGGCTACGTGAAGGATTACTACAAGATCAAGCAGCACGACTTCTCGGTCATCTGGCCGATCGTGCCGCAGTGGAACGCGATCAGCCGCTGGCAGTATGACTACAACCGCAACCGCACCCTGGAAGCCTTCGGTGGTTTCGAATATGACAACTGCTGCTGGAAACTGCGCCTGATCAACCGTTACTGGGTCGACTATGAAGAGTTCAGTCAGGCCGCCCCGGAAAACGAAAAAGGCGACCACGGCGTCTTCCTCCAAATTGTTCTGAAGGGACTCGGCGGCCTTACTGGCGCCAAGGTAGAGAGCTTCCTCGACAAAGGCATCCAAGGTTATCGTGAACGTGAAGACCAAGCTTTCTGATTGTCTGCGCCCGCTGATGCTGGGCGCGCTGTTCCTGGGTACCGCGGCCAACGCCGCGGTACAGTCCATCGATAAAGTGGTGGCCATCGTCGACAACGACGTGGTCATGCAGAGCCAACTGGACCAGCGCGTCCATGAAGTGCAGCAAACCATTGCCAAGCGCGGCGGTGGCCTGCCGCCACCAGGCGTACTGGACCAGCAAGTGCTCGAACGCCTGATCGTCGAAAACCTGCAGTTGCAGATCGGCGAACGTTCCGGCATTCGCATCACCGATGAAGAACTGAACCAGGCCGTCGGCACCATTGCCCAGCGCAATAACATGAGCATCGACCAGTTCCGCGCCGCCCTGGCCCGCGACGGCCTCTCCTACGAGGACGCCCGCGATCAGATCCGCCGCGAAATGGTCATCAGCCGTGTGCGCCAGCGCCGTGTGGCCGAACGCATCCAGGTGTCGGAACAGGAAGTGAAGAACTTCCTCGCCTCGGACCTGGGCAAGATGCAGCTTTCCGAAGAACTGCACTTGGCGAACATCCTGATTCCGACCCCGGAAAGCGCCAACTCCGAAGCGATCCAGAGCGCTTATCGCCAGGCGATGGATGTCTACCAGCAGCTCAAGCAAGGCGCTGATTTCGGTCAGATGGCCATTGCCAAGTCGGGCAGCGACAACGCCCTGGAAGGCGGTGACATGGGCTGGCGCAAGCCCGCTCAACTGCCGCCTCCGTTCGACCGTGAACTGAGCGCCATGGCCGTGGGCGATATCACCCAGCCAGCGCGTACGCCAGGCGGCTTCATCATCCTGAAAGTGCTGGAGAAGCGCGGTGGTGGAACCCAGGTCCGTGACGAAGTGCATGTTCGCCACATCCTGATCAAGCCAAGCGAGATTCGCAGCGAAGCCGAGACCAAGCGCCTGGCGGAGAAACTCTACGACCGCATCGAAGCGGGCGAAGACTTCGCTGAACTGGCGAAGAGCTTCTCGGAAGACCCGGGCTCGGCTCTCAACGGTGGCGACCTGAACTGGGTTGACCCGAATGCACTGGTTCCCGAGTTCCGCCAGGTCATGGCCGACACGCCGCAAGGCCAACTATCCAAACCGTTCAAGAGCCCTTATGGCTGGCACGTGCTGGAGGTCCTTGGCCGTCGCGCCACTGACAGCACCACCCAGGCTCGCGAACAGCAAGCAATGACTGTCTTGCGCAACCGCAAATACGACGAAGAGCTGCAAACCTGGCTGCGTCAGATTCGCGACGAAGCCTACGTTGAAATCAAACTTCCTGGTGCAGACCAGGCAGCGCAGTGAAACCCAAGCGTTTCGCGCTGACCCCCGGCGAACCAGCCGGCATCGGTCCCGACCTGTGCCTGCTGCTCGCCTCGCAAGCCCAGCCACATCCCCTGATTGCCATCACCAGTCGCGACCTGCTCCTTGAGCGGGCCGCGCAACTGGGACTGGTCGTCAACCTGTTGCCCGTGACACCCCAGGCCTGGCCGGACGTCCCGGCGCCCGCCAACAGCCTGTATGTCTGGGATACGCCCCTGGGCGCTCCGGTCGTCACCGGGCAATTGGACAAGGCCAACGCCGCGTTCGTCCTCGAGACCCTGACCCGCGCCGGCCAGGGCTGCCTGGACGGGGCTTTCGCCGGCATGATCACCGCCCCCGTGCACAAAGGCGTGATCAACGAATCCGGGATTGCCTTTTCCGGGCACACCGAATTCCTGGCTGAGCTGACCCACACCGCGCAAGTGGTGATGATGCTCGCCACCCGCGGCTTGCGCGTGGCCCTGGTGACCACTCACCTGCCCTTGCGGGACATCGCCGACGCCATCACCGTGCAACGCCTGGAGCGGGTCACGCGCATCCTGCACGCCGACCTGCAGGAAAAATTCGGCATCGCCCAGCCACGCATCCTCGTCTGCGGGCTCAATCCCCATGCCGGCGAAGGCGGACACCTGGGCCGTGAAGAAATCGACATCATCGAACCCACCTTGGAGCGCTTGCGCAGCGAGGGCATGGACCTGCGTGGCCCGCTGCCTGCCGACACTCTGTTTACCCCCAAATATCTGGAGCACTGCGACGCGGTGCTGGCGATGTACCACGACCAAGGCCTGCCCGTACTGAAGTACAAAGGCTTTGGCGCGGCAGTCAACGTGACATTGGGCCTGCCGATCATCCGCACGTCCGTGGACCATGGCACCGCCCTGGACCTGGCCGGCAGCGGCAAGATCGATACCGGCAGCCTGCAAGTCGCGCTGGAAACCGCCTACCAGATGGCCGAGACCCATTTATGACCGAGCAATACCAACACCGCGCGCGCAAGCGTTTCGGCCAGAACTTCCTGCATGACGCCGGCGTGATCGATCGCATCCTGCGCTCGATCCGGGCCAAGCCCGACGACCGTCTGCTGGAAATCGGCCCGGGCCAGGGCGCCCTGACCGAGGGCCTGCTCGACAGCGGCGCGCAACTGGACGTGGTGGAACTGGACAAGGACCTGGTGCCGATCCTCAACCAGCAGTTCGCCGGCCGGAGCAATTTCAGCCTGCACCAGGGCGACGCGCTGAAGTTCGACTTCAATAGCCTGAACGCCGCGCCGAACAGCCTGCGGGTGGTGGGAAACCTGCCGTACAACATCTCCACGCCGCTGATCTTCCACCTGCTGAGCAACGCCGGCCTGATCCGCGACATGCACTTCATGCTGCAAAAAGAAGTGGTCGAGCGCCTCGCCGCCGGCCCTGGCGGTGGTGACTGGGGTCGCCTGTCGATCATGGTCCAGTACCATTGCCGGGTCGAACACCTGTTCAACGTAGGCCCGGGTGCATTCAACCCGCCGCCGAAAGTCGACTCGGCCATTGTCCGCCTGGTGCCCCACGCCGTCCTGCCGCACCCGGCCAAGGATCATCGCCTGCTGGAGCGAGTGGTGCGCGAAGCGTTCAACCAGCGCCGCAAGACCTTGCGCAATACCTTGAAACTGCTGCTCAGCAGCGCCGAAATCGAAGCCGCTGGCGTCGATGGCAGCCTGCGCCCCGAGCAGTTGGACCTGGCGGCATTCGTGCGCCTGGCCGACAAGCTCAGTGAACAGGTCGCCCCGCAAGTCGACGCCAACTGAACGGCTGACGATCGCTATCGGGCAGTACGCCAGTCTGGTCTACTACCCGATACTTGGCCTAGACTGATCTCTTGAGTCGCGCCCGCGTCCCGCTTCGCTTTTAAGGCCTTTTTGCATGTCCGATCCTCGTTACCAGGTCGACGTCAGCGTCACCACCCGTTTTCTGGCAGAACAGTCGCAACCCGAGCATGACCGCTTCGCTTTCGCCTACAGCATTACCGTGCGCAACAACGGCTCCTTGCCGGCCAGGCTGCTGTCACGGCATTGGATCATCACCGACGGCGATGGCCATGTCGAAGAAGTGCGTGGCGAAGGTGTGGTCGGCCAGCAGCCGTTGATCGACGCTGGCAAAAGCCACAGCTACAGCAGCGGCACGGTGATGACGACCAAGGTCGGCACCATGCAGGGCACCTACCAGATGCTGGCCGAGGACGGCAAACGCTTCGACGCCGTCATCAAACCCTTTCGCCTGGCCGTGCCCGGAGCCCTGCACTGATGGCCACGTATGCGGTCGGCGACCTGCAGGGCTGCCTCGATCCGCTCAAGTGCCTGCTGGAGCGCGTTGCTTTCGATCCTCAAAAGGACACGCTGTGGCTGGTGGGCGACCTGGTCAACCGTGGCCCGCAGTCCCTCGAGACACTGCGTTTTCTCTACAGCATTCGTCAGTCGCTGGTGTGCGTGCTCGGCAACCACGACCTGCATCTGCTGGCGGCCTGGCAGAACATCGAGCGCCTGAAAAAATCCGACACCTTGAGCGAAATCCTCGACGCCCCTGATTGCGTTGAATTGCTGGAGTGGTTGCGCCAGCAGAAGCTCATGCACTACGACGAGGCGCGCAACCTCGCACTGGTCCATGCCGGCATCCCGCCCCAATGGTCCCTGCGCAAGGCGCTCAAGTGCGCTGGCGAAGTCGAACAGGCATTGCGCGACGACAATCTGTTCGCCCCCTACCTGGATGGCATGTACGGCAACGAGCCGGTCAAGTGGGACAACGACCTCACCGGCAGCGCACGTCTTCGCGTCATCACCAATTATTTCACGCGCATGCGCTTCTGCACCCGCGACGGCAAACTCGATCTCAAGGGCAAGGAAGGCATCGAGACGGCACCGCCCGGCTATGCCCCCTGGTTCAAGCACAGTGAGCGCAAGACCCGTAACCTGAAAATCATTTTCGGGCACTGGGCGGCACTGGGCGGCCAATCCGACGAACCCGGCGTCATCGCCCTCGATACCGGTTGCGTGTGGGGCAGCGCCATGACCCTGATGAACGTCGACACTGGCGAGCAACTGCGTTGCGATTGCGACGAGCAGGGCCACGCTAAAATCCATCACCCGACCACTGCACCATTGCCGGCCGGCACCGCCGTTTGACCGGCGTTGCGCTTCAGCTACAGGAGCCCCTCATGAGCGAATTCAAACGCATCCCCCCCGAACAGGCCCAGGCCCTGCGCGAGCAAGGCGCGGTCGTCGTCGATGTCCGCGACCCAGCCACTTTTGCGGCTTTGCACATCAGTGGTTCCAGGCATCTGGACAACCATTCCATCGCCGACTTCATCCGTGCCGCCGACCTCGATGCGCCTACGGTCGTGGTCTGCTATCACGGCAACTCCAGCCAGAGCGCAGCCGCTTATCTGGTCAGCCAAGGCTTCAGCGACGTCTACAGCCTGGACGGTGGTTTTGAGTTGTGGCGTGCGACTTATCCTTCAGAAACAGTGCAAGACAATCACGAATAATTTTTTAAGCCGTCCAAGCCCGCGTGAACCGTGGGCTTGAGCGATGGCAGACGAACGGTCTGCCATAACTAATTACGTATTCCACCTTTACCTCCGCGATTCCGAACTATCCTTAGCCTCAGGCCATCCAAAACAGGGGAGAGCCGGTACACCGGCGCGCGGGTCATCGGGAGTCAGCTTTCAAGAGCCTGCATTCTTGAAAGCATTCTGGGGGGTAAACGGCAACTGGGTTCCCAGCGGCTGTCCAGCATCGACTGATTGATCCGACACCGGCTCCACGTATCGAGCGAGGTGACGTCATGAGCATTTTTAGCCACTTCCAGCAACGTTTCGAGTCCACGCGGCAGGAGGAATACACGCTGCAGGAGTACCTCGAACTCTGCAAGCAGGACCGCAGTGCCTATGCATCGGCTGCGGAGCGTCTGTTGCTGGCAATCGGAGAACCGGAGCTGCTGGATACCTCGACCAACTCGAGGCTCTCGCGAATCTTTTCCAACAAGGTGATTCGCCGCTATCCGGCCTTTGCGGACTTCCACGGGATGGAAGAATGCATCGAACAGATCGTGTCCTATTTCCGCCACGCCGCCCAAGGCCTGGAAGAGAAGAAACAAATTCTTTATCTGCTCGGCCCCGTAGGCGGTGGTAAATCATCCCTGGCCGAGAAGCTCAAGCAACTGATCGAAAAAGTGCCCTTCTACGCCATCAAGGGCTCGCCGGTGTTCGAATCGCCCCTGGGGCTGTTCAACGCCACTGAAGATGGCGCGATCCTCGAGGAAGACTTCGGCATTCCACGCCGCTACCTCAATACCATCATGTCGCCATGGGCGACCAAGCGCCTGGCCGAGTTCGGCGGTGACATCAGCCAGTTCAAGGTGGTCAAGCTCTACCCATCGATCCTCAACCAGATCGCAGTGGCCAAGACCGAACCGGGTGACGAAAACAACCAGGATATTTCCGCCCTGGTGGGCAAGGTCGATATCCGCAAACTGGAAGAATTCCCACAGAACGACGCCGATGCCTACAGCTATTCGGGTGCACTGTGCCGGGCCAACCAGGGCCTGATGGAATTCGTCGAAATGTTCAAGGCACCCATCAAGGTGCTGCACCCACTGCTGACCGCCACCCAGGAAGGCAACTACAACAGCACCGAGGGCCTGGGGGCCATTCCGTTCACCGGCATCCTGCTGGCCCACTCCAACGAATCGGAATGGCATACCTTCCGCAACAACAAGAACAACGAGGCCTTCATCGACCGGATCTACATCGTCAAGGTGCCGTACTGCCTGCGAGTGAGCGACGAGGTGAAGATCTACGACAAGCTGCTGTTCAACAGTTCGCTGTCCAAGGCTCATTGCGCACCCGACACCCTGAAGATGCTTGCCCAGTTCACGGTGCTGTCGCGCCTCAAGGAACCGGAAAACTCCAACATCTATTCGAAGATGCGCGTGTACGACGGTGAAAACCTCAAGGACACCGATCCGAAGGCCAAGTCGATCCAGGAATACCGCGACAACGCGGGGGTCGATGAAGGGATGAACGGACTGTCGACACGTTTCGCGTTCAAGATCCTGTCCAAGGTCTTCAACTTCGACCCTCACGAGATCGCAGCCAACCCGGTTCACCTGCTGTATGTGCTGGAACAGCAGATCGAGCAAGAGCAATTCCAGGCCGAAACCCGCGAGCGTTACCTGCGTTTCCTCAAGGAATACCTGGCCCCGCGCTACATCGAGTTTATTGGCAAGGAAATCCAGACGGCGTATCTGGAGTCCTACAGCGAGTACGGCCAGAACATCTTCGACCGCTATGTGCTGTACGCAGACTTCTGGATCCAGGACCAGGAATACCGCGACCCGGAAACCGGCGAAATACTCAATCGCGTGGCCCTCAACGAGGAACTGGAAAAAATCGAGAAACCGGCGGGCATCAGCAATCCGAAGGACTTCCGCAACGAGATCGTCAACTTCGTACTGCGCGCCCGGGCCAACAACAACGGCAAGAACCCAACCTGGCTCAGCTATGAAAAGCTGCGGGTGGTCATCGAGAAGAAAATGTTCTCCAACACCGAAGACCTGCTGCCAGTCATCAGCTTCAACGCCAAGGCCAGCAAGGAGGACCAGCAAAAACACAACGATTTTGTCACACGCATGGTCGAACGTGGCTACACCGACAAACAGGTACGACTGCTCTCCGAGTGGTATCTGCGGGTCCGGAAATCGCAGTAGTACAGCGACAAGCTACAAGCTATAAGCTGCAAGAGAAAAGCGCGTGAGCCCCGGGTCCGGGCGCCTGCTTTTACTTGCAGCTTGTAGCTCACGACTTGAAGCTCCCCCGGAGGGGCCTATGAGCTATGTGATCGACCGACGCCTTAATGGCAAGAACAAGAGCACGGTGAACCGTCAGCGGTTTCTGCGGCGTTACCGTGACCACATCAAGAAGGCCGTCGAAGAGGCGGTCAGCCGGCGCTCCATTACCGACATGGAACACGGCGAACAGATCAGCATCCCCGGTCGCGACATCGACGAGCCGGTGCTCCACCATGGTCGCGGCGGCAAACAGACCGTCGTGCACCCCGGCAACAAGGAATTCACCAGCGGCGAGCACATCCCCCGTCCCCAGGGCGGAGGTGCCGGCAAGGGGCCCGGCAAGGCCGGCAACTCCGGCGAAGGCATGGATGAGTTCGTGTTCCAGATCACCCAGGAGGAATTCCTGGAGTTCATGTTCGAGGACCTGGAACTGCCGAACCTGGTCAAGCGCAACCTGACCGGCACCGACACTTTCAAGACCGTGCGTGCCGGTATCAGCAATGAAGGCAATCCGTCGCGCATCAACATCATCCGCACCCTTCGCTCGGCCCACGCCCGGCGCATCGCGCTGTCGGGCAGCAGCCGGGCCAAACTGCGCGAGGCCAAGGAAGAACTGGCCCGCCTGAAACGCGAAGAACCCGACAATTTTGGCGACATTCAGGACCTTGAAGCGGAAATCGAGAAACTCAGCGCCCGCATCCACCGCGTACCGTTTCTCGACACGTTCGACCTCAAGTACAACCTGCTGGTGAAACAGCCAAACCCCAGCTCCAAGGCGGTGATGTTCTGCCTGATGGACGTCTCCGGTTCCATGACCCAGGCCACCAAGGACATCGCCAAGCGCTTCTTCATCCTGTTGTACCTGTTCCTGAAACGGAACTACGACAAGATCGATGTAGTGTTCATCCGCCATCACACCAGCGCCCGGGAAGTGGACGAAGAGGAATTCTTCTATTCCAGGGAAACCGGCGGCACCATCGTCTCCAGCGCCCTGAAGCTGATGCAGGAGATCATGGCCGAGCGCTACCCCGCCAACGAATGGAACATCTATGCGGCCCAGGCGTCGGACGGTGACAACTGGAACGACGATTCACCGATCTGCCGCGACATCCTGATCAACCAGATCATGCCGTTCGTCCAGTACTACACCTACGTGGAAATTACTCCACGCGAACACCAGGCCTTGTGGTACGAATATGAACGGATTGCCGAAGCTTTTTCCGACACATTTGCCCAACAGCAACTGGTCTCGGCCGGGGATATCTACCCGGTCTTCCGTGAACTCTTCCAGCGCAGGTTAGTGACATGACCGCCAAAAAAGAGCAGAAGCGCCAGCCCATTTCCACCGGCTCCGAATGGACATTCGAGCTGATCAAGGCCTACGACCGCGAAATCAGCCGTATCGCGGACCGTTATGCCCTCGACACCTACCCGAACCAGATCGAGGTGATCACCGCCGAGCAGATGATGGACGCCTATGCGTCGGTCGGCATGCCGCTGGGCTATCACCACTGGTCCTACGGCAAGCACTTCCTCAGTACCGAGAAATCCTACAGCCGCGGCCAGATGGGGCTGGCCTACGAGATCGTCATCAACTCCGATCCGTGCATCGCCTACCTGATGGAAGAAAACACCATCTGCATGCAGGCCCTGGTGGTGGCGCATGCCTGCTATGGGCACAACAGCTTCTTCAAGGGCAACTACCTGTTCCGCACCTGGACCGATGCCAGCTCCATCATCGATTACCTGGTGTTCGCCAAGCAGTACATCATGCAATGCGAGGAACGCCATGGTATCGACGCGGTGGAGGACCTGCTGGACTCCTGCCACGCCCTGATGAACTACGGCGTGGACCGTTACAAGCGGCCGTATCCGATTTCCGCCGAAGAAGAACGCCGGCGCCAAAAGGATCGCGAAGAGCACCTGCAAAAACAGATCAATGATCTGTGGCGCACCATTCCCAAAGGTGCAGACAAGTACAACGAAAAAGACAATGCCCGGTTCCCTGCCGAGCCCCAGGAGAACATTCTCTATTTCATTGAAAAACATGCGCCGCTGCTGGAGCCTTGGCAACGGGAAATCGTGCGCATCGTGCGCAAGATCGCCCAGTATTTTTATCCACAACGCCAAACCCAGGTCATGAACGAGGGCTGGGCCACGTTCTGGCACTACACACTGATGAACGACCTGTACGACGAGGGCCTGGTCACCGACGGCTTCATGATGGAGTTCCTGACGTCCCACACCAGCGTGGTGTTCCAGCCCGGCTTCGACAGCCCGTACTACAGCGGCATCAACCCTTACGCACTGGGCTTCGCCATGTACCGCGATATCCGGCGCATGTGTGAAAACCCCACCGAGGAAGATCGTCACTGGTTCCCGGACATCGCCGGCTCGGACTGGTTGTCCGCCATTAAATTCGCCATGAGCAGCTTCAAGGACGAAAGCTTCATCCTGCAATACCTATCGCCCAAGGTGATCCGCGACCTGAAACTGTTCAGCATCCTCGATGACGATCAGAAAGATGACCTGCTGGTGCCTGCCATTCACGATGAGGGCGGCTACCGCATCATTCGCGAAACCCTGGCGGCGCAGTACAACCTGGGCAATCGCGAACCCAATGTGCAGATCTACAGCATTGATCGCCGCGGGGATCGCTCCCTGACGCTGCGGCATCAGGCGCACAACCGCAAACCACTGGGCGACTCCACCGACGAAGTGCTCAAGCACCTGCATCGCCTCTGGGGTTTCGACATCCACTTGGAAACCCTGCAAGGCGATCAGGTGATGAAAACCCATCACGTGCCCCCCAGAAGCGAACAAGCAGAAGGAGACTATGGTCGCCTGGATCTGGCCGTCATTCATCTTTGAACCCGTTTTCGCCTCCGGACGTCCGACGCAAAGGTTATCCTGTCGGACCAACGGAGGTTTTTTATGCAGATCTATAAAGTCGGCGGCGCCGTTCGCGACCGCCTGCTAGGCATTCCCGTCACCGACATCGATCGGGTCGTGGTGGGGGCCACCGCCGAGGAAATGCTCGCCAAGGGGTTTCGCCCGGTGGGGGCCGATTTTCCGGTATTCCTTGACCCGAAGAGCGGCGAGGAGTACGCCCTCGCCCGCACCGAACGCAAGAGCGGCCGAGGCTATGGCGGCTTCGTGTTCCATGCCAGTCCTGAAGTGACCCTTGAGGAAGACCTGGTTCGTCGGGACCTGACGATCAACGCCATGGCCGAAGATGACCACGGCAACCTGACCGATCCGTACCACGGCCAACGCGATTTGGAAGCCCGGGTGCTACGCCACGTTTCCCCCGCTTTCGCCGAAGATCCGCTCCGAGTCCTGCGGGTTGCCCGCTTCGCCGCGCGTTATGCTCCGCTGGGTTTCAAGGTGGCGGACGAAACCCTCGAACTGATGCGCCAACTCAGCGATTCCGGCGAACTGGAAGCACTGACGGCCGAGCGCAGTTGGAAAGAAATTTCCCGCGCCCTCATGGAAAAACAGCCACAGGTATTTATCCAGGTCTTGCGCGACTGCACGGCCCTCAAGGTCCTGATGCCAGAGGTCGATGCGCTGTTTGGCGTGCCCCAGCCTGAAGCCCATCACCCGGAAATCGACACCGGCGTCCATACCCTGAGCGTGCTGGAACAAGCCGCCCTGCACCAACAACCACTGACAGTCCGCTGGGCCTGCCTGCTCCATGACCTGGGCAAAGGCCTGACACCCCGACACGAATGGCCGCGACACATCGCCCATGAGCACACGGGGTTGAAGCTGATCAAAGCGGTCAACGAGCGCTTCAAGGCGCCCCGCGACTGTCAGGAGCTGGCGTTACTGGTTGGCCAATACCACACCCATGGTCATCGCGCGCTGGAGCTCAAGGCGTCTACTTTGCTCGAGCTGCTGCAGAGTTTCGATGTGTACCGTCGACCTCAGCGCTTCGAGGAATTCATCTCAGCCTGCGAGATGGATGCACGGGGGCGCAAAGGGCTTGAAGACAGAAGTTATCCACAGGCTGATTATCTGCGAGGCGCAGCGGCAGCGGCCCGCGCGGTGGCGGTGCAGCCTTTGCTGGAGAAGGGCTTCAAGGGGCCGGAGCTGGGTGAGGCGATCAAGCGCGAGCGCCTCAAGGCGTTGAAAGGCTACAAGGAAGCGGCGAGCTGACGGGAGTTTGTATCAACTGATATTTCTGCTGAATATACAACCGCCATCGCGAGCAGGCTCGCTCCCACAGTGGATCTCGGTCAGACACAAGATATGTGCCCGCTGAAATTCTAATGTGGGAGCGAGCCTGCTCGCGATGGCGGCAGACGCTTCACAGCAGATTCGACGGCGTAAGCTGTTGGCCTCGCCATTCGAAAGCCACTGGCGCCAGCACCTGGTCGATCTGTGATTCTTCCCACAAAGTGGCGAAGCTTTTGCCCACACCCGGATGAATTCGATCCGGCGCGATCAACGACAAAGGCCATAGGACGAAGGCGTTCTTGAGGATTTCCGCACGCGGCAGGATCAACCCATCGAAGTTGCCGACCTGTTCGCCATACAACAACACGTCGATATCCAGCGGCAGCCCCTTGCGGTCCGGCGCATAGCGACCGTTGTCCGCCTCGATGAACTTGAGACGACGATCCAGCTCCATCAGCGGCAGATCCGTGAAGGCCGAGACGACGAAATTGAAGAATGGCCCGCTCTTGATACCTACCGGCTGGCTCTCGAACACGGCCGAACAGCGGATGTCCACCAGGAAACCGGCCAAGGCTTCAAGACCGGCGCATAGATGGGTTTCGCGCTCGATATTGCTGCCGAGCCCGAGAAAAACCTGAGTCAGCGACATCCGCGCTCGATCTCCACACCAACGCCGCTGGCCGCCGGTACGGCGCCAGGCTTGGTTAATTTCAGACGCAGCCAGGTGATCTTGAACTCGTCCATGAGCTCCTGGGCCAGTCGCTCGGCGAAGGTCTCGACCAATTGGAACTGCGCCTGTTCGGCAAATGCCTGGATGCGCGACGATACGCTGGCGTAGTCGAGCGCCAGGGTCAGGTCGTCCCCTGCGGCGGCCGGGCGGTTGTCCCAGGCGAAGCTCAGGTCAAGCCGCAGGCACTGTCGAATGCCTCGCTCCCAGTCGTAGGCCCCGATTACCGTGTCGACTTCCAGGCCCTCGATAAACACTCTGTCCAAGCACTCTTCTCCGCAGCACGACAAGGGCGCAATGCGCCGTTAGAATCAGGGCGTCCTCGCCCGGAATAGTTAGCATGTTTTGGTTACTGGCGATTCTCGCCTACCTGCTCGGCTCGCTGTCCTTCGCCATTTTGCTCAGCCGCCTGACCGGTCGCCCGGATCCGCGAATGAGTGGCTCGGGCAATGCCGGCGCCACCAACATGCTGCGCCTGGCCGGACGCAAACTCGCCATCCTGACCCTGCTGGGCGACCTCTGCAAAGGCCTTGTCCCGGTATTGATCGCCAGCCTCGCAGGGCTCTCGTTGCAGCAACAGGCCTGGATCGGCGTCTGCGCCGTCATCGGCCATCTATTCCCGCTGTACTTTCGCTTTCGTGGCGGCAAGGGTGTCGCCACCGCCGCCGGCATGCTGCTGGGCCTGTACCCGCCCGCCGCCCTGCTGGCTGTCTGTGCCTGGCTGCTGACGTTCTACCTGACCCGCACCAGCTCCCTGGCCGCGCTGATCGCCACACCGCTGACCCTGCCGTTGCTGGCCTGGCAGGAACCGGCGGCCTTGCTGCCAATGACCGCGCTGGTTGCGCTGATCGTCTGGCGTCACCGGGGCAATCTACGCGACCTGTTCGCCGGGCGCGAACGGCATTTTTAAATGACGTTTCACAGCGGCGCCAACTGCTCCATCGGCCAGCGCGCCTGTACGCTGATCGCCAGGCTTTCGTGCTGGCCGGCCTGCAAGCGCTGACAACCGGCAAAGGCAATCATCGCGCCGTTATCTGTACAGAACTCCGGCCGGGCGTAGTAAACGTCGCCCTTCATGTCGCCGAGCATTTTCTCCAGCGATGTCCGCAAGGCCTTGTTCGCGCTCACGCCGCCTGCGATCACCAGGCGCTTGAGCCCGGCCTGTTTGAGGGCTCGCTTGCACTTGATGGTCAAAGTCTCCACCACGGCCTGCTGGAACGCCAGCGAGATGTCGCAACGGGCTTGTTCGCTGTCGTCCCCGGCGCTGACGCACTGCTGCCAGGTGTTCAGGGCGAAGGTCTTCAACCCGCTGAAACTGAAATCCAGGCCGGGACGATCGCACATCGGCCGCGGAAACACGAAGCGCCCATCGATCCCTTGCGTCGCAAGCCGGGAGATTTCCGGCCCACCGGGATAATTGAGGCCCATCATTTTTGCAGTTTTGTCGAACGCTTCGCCGGCAGCATCGTCGAGCGTCTCGCCGAGCAACTCGTATTGGCCGATGCCATCGACCCGAATGAGCTGCGTATGGCCGCCCGATACCAACAAAGCGACGAACGGAAATTGCGGCGGTTGCGACTCCAGCATCGGCGCCAGCAGGTGGCCTTCCATGTGATGCACGCCCAGGGCCGGAATCCCCCAGGCAAAGGCCAGCGCCTGGGCACAGGAGGCGCCCACCAGCAACGCGCCCACCAGGCCCGGGCCGGCGGTGTAGGCGATGCCGTCGATCTCGGTCGGCACGCAGCCGGCTTCGGCCAGGACCTGGCGGATCAAGGGCAGCATGCGCTTGACGTGATCGCGAGAGGCAAGCTCGGGCACCACCCCGCCATAGGCGCGGTGCAGGTCGATCTGGCTGAACAGCGCATCGGCCAGCAGGCCGCGTTCACTGTCGTAAAGTGCGACACCAGTTTCGTCGCAGGAGGTTTCTAATCCCAGTACTAGCATGGGTTTGCGCCTTGTAGAGGCTGAATTCGAAGGCGCGCATAATAGTCGTCGCGTTGTGCCCCGACCAGCGGTTTTCGATCAGAGGCTTTGCATTCCGAGCGTTGAGGGGTTAACATCCGCAACCCTTAAAAACCGACGTCTTCAAGTGCTCTTTTGCCGCGAGGATGTTGACCCCGGTAATGAATGAAGGTAGCTCTGGATGCCAGCCGTCAAAGTAAAAGAGAACGAACCCTTCGACGTAGCTCTGCGTCGTTTCAAGCGCTCCTGCGAAAAAGCCGGTGTTCTGGCTGAAGTTCGTAGCCGCGAATTCTACGAGAAGCCGACTTCTGAGCGTAAGCGCAAGGCAGCAGCCGCTGTTAAGCGTCACGCCAAGAAAGTTCAGCGCGAACAGCGCCGCGCCGTACGTCTGTACTAATACACAGACGTCCGTAGCAAGCTTCTGCCAAGCCCGGCCTTCAAGCCGGGCTTATGGCATTTGCGGAATAACGCTTGATGCTTCACTGTCAAAGCCGCAGACGCGACCAAGACAACCTGCTTCACCGCGTCAGACCTGGCTCTTTTGCCAGCGGTGCACGTCTTTCCTGACGAGCCTTCCAAGGCTACCGACGAGCACACCCTGATTCCTCTAACGACGATCAGCCCAAGGCACCTGCCTGCGTGTCCGCTTCATGAGCTATCCGAGGCCTGAACGGCCGTTACCGGACTCAGCGCAACACATTCAAACAGTCGAATACTGATAGTTATTAACGTCAGTGGATTATCGGCAGATACACTTCCCGACAGCGATGATGCAGACGACCCGGTCGAGCCACCGATTTAGCGTGCCTCAAACCCAGACCCGGTTACGCCTGCCGATTTCGGGTCCATATTTCGCGCAGTGATGATGAGAACGCCATGGCCGGGCTGATTCCCCAGAGCTTTATTGACGACCTCCTGAACCGCACCGACATCGTCGACGTGGTCAGCTCTCGCCTGCAAATGAAGAAAGCGGGCAAGAACTACACGGCCTGCTGCCCGTTCCATAAAGAGAAAACGCCTTCTTTCAGCGTCAGCCCCGACAAGCAGTTCTACTATTGCTTCGGCTGCGGCGCTGGCGGCAATGCCCTCGGCTTCATCATGGACCACGACAACCTGGACTTCCCCCAGGCCGTCGAAGAACTGGCCAAAGCCGCCGGCATGGAAATACCCCGCGAGGAAAGCGGTCGACAGCACAAGCCACGCCAACCGACCGACTCTCCGCTTTATCCACTACTGACGGCGGCGGCGGATTTTTATCGCCAGGCCCTCAAAAGCCATCCGGCACGCAAGGCTGCGGTGGATTATCTCAAGGGCCGCGGCCTGACCGGCGAAATCGCCCGGGACTTCGGCCTCGGCTTCGCCCCGCCCGGCTGGGACAACCTGTACAAGCACCTAAGCAGCGATACGCTGCAACAGCGCGCCATGATCGACGCCGGCCTGCTGATTGAAAATGCCGAAACCGGCAAGCGCTACGACCGCTTCCGCGACCGGGTCATGTTTCCGATCCGCGACACGCGCGGGCGGATCATCGCCTTTGGCGGCCGGGTGCTGGGCGACGACAAGCCGAAATACCTGAACTCCCCGGAAACCCCGGTGTTCCATAAGGGCCAGGAACTCTATGGCCTGTACGAAGCACGCAAGAACAACCGCAACCTCGATGAAATCATAGTCGTCGAAGGCTACATGGACGTTATTGCCCTGGCCCAGCAAGGCCTGCGCAACGCCGTGGCGACCCTGGGCACGGCCACCAGCGAAGAGCACATGAAGCGCCTGTTTCGCGTCGTGCCCAACGTGCTGTTCTGCTTCGACGGCGACCAGGCCGGCCGTAACGCCGCCTGGCGCGCACTGGAGGCTACCCTGCCGTGCCTGCAGGACGGACGCCGGGCACGCTTTCTGTTCCTGCCCGAGGGCGAGGACCCGGACACCCTGGTGCGTTCCGAAGGTACCGACGCGTTCCGTGCGCGAATCAACCAGCACGCACAACCGTTGGCCGACTATTTTTTCCAGCAATTGACCGAAGAAGCCGATCCACGCTCCCTCGAAGGCAAGGCCCACATGGCCACCCTCGCGGCGCCGCTGATCGACAAGGTGCCCGGCGCCAACCTGCGCACACTCATGCGCCAGCGCCTGACCGAGATCACCGGCCTGAACAGCGAAGCGGTCAATCAACTGGTGCACAGCGCCCCCCAGGAGGCGCCACCGGCTTATGACCCGGGCATCGATTACGACGCGATGCCGGATTTCGCCGACTATCATCAACCCCAGCAGGATTACGCCCCCCAGCAGGAATGGACACCGAAAAAACCCGGCAGTGGCGGCAAGAAATGGGACAAGAAACCCTGGGACAAGAACGGCAAGCGCGGCGATCGCGACCAGCCACGTGCCCCGCGCGTGCCGGCCGCCGTCGAACCACCAACACTGGCCGCCTTGCGCACCTTGCTGCATCACCCGCAACTGGCGGAAAAAGTAGAGGACGCCGGGCACTTCGCCGCCGAGGACCACAGCAATACGCAATTGCTGGTTGCACTCCTTGAAGCCGTGCAGAAGAACCCCAAGTTAAACTCTTTCCAGTTGATCGCACGGTGGCACGGCACCGAGCAGGGGCGCCTGTTGAAGGCCCTGGCCGAGAAGGAATGGCTGATTGAGGGAGACAACCTTGAACAACAGTTTTTCGACACCATTACTAGCTTGTCCGCCCGCCAACGCGAGCGAAACCTGGAACAACTTCTGCGAAAAGCTCGCCAGAGCGAGTTGACCAGCGAAGAGAAAAACCAATTGCGCGACTTACTCAGCCGCAATGTTTGCGCATCAAACCCGACCTCAACTGGCGCGTGAGGTCACAGCTCAGGTATAATCCTCGGCTTGTTTTTTGCCCGCCAAGACCTTCAGTGGATAGGGTGTTATGTCCGGAAAAGCGCAACAGCAGTCTCGTATCAAAGAGTTGATCCTATTGGGTCGTGAGCAGGGCTACCTGACTTACGCGGAGGTCAACGACCACCTGCCGGAGGATATTTCAGATCCGGAACAGGTGGAAGACATCATCCGCATGATCAACGACATGGGGATCAACGTATTCGAGGTTGCTCCAGATAAGGATGCCCTTATGCTGGCCGACGCCGATACCGACGAGGCGGCCGCTGAAGAAGCGGCTGCAGCGTTGGCAGCGGTCGAGACCGACATTGGTCGCACCACCGACCCCGTGCGCATGTACATGCGTGAAATGGGTACGGTAGAGCTCCTCACGCGTGAAGGCGAAATCGAAATCGCCAAGCGTATTGAAGAAGGCATCCGTGAAGTGATGGGCGCAATTGCGCACTTCCCTGGCACGGTTGACCATATTCTCTCCGAGTACACCCGCGTCACCACCGAAGGTGGCCGCCTGTCCGACGTCTTGAGCGGCTATATCGATCCGGACGACGGCATTGCGCCGCCTGCCGCCGAAGTGCCGCCACCGATCGATGCGAAAGCCGTCAAGGCCGACGACGACACCGATGACGACGACGCCGAAGCGAGCGACGACGAGGAAGAAGCCGAAAGCGGTCCGGATCCGGTCATCGCTGCACAGCGTTTCGGCGCTGTGGCCGACCAGATGGAAATCACCCGCAAGGCGCTGAAAAAGCACGGCCGCAACAACAAGCAGGCGATTGCCGAGCTGTTGGCACTGGCCGAGCTGTTCATGCCGATCAAGCTGGTACCGAAGCAATTCGAAGGCCTGGTCGAGCGTGTTCGCAGTGCCCTGGATCGCTTGCGTCAGCAAGAGCGCGCGATCATGCAGCTTTGCGTGCGTGACGCCCGCATGCCACGTGCCGATTTCCTGCGCCAGTTCCCTGGCAACGAAGTCGACGAAAGCTGGACCGATGCACTGGCCAAGGGCAAGAGCAAATACGCTGAAGCCATTGCCCGCCTGCAACCGGACATCGTTCGTTGCCAGCAGAAGCTCAGTGCGCTGGAGGCCGAGACTGGCCTGAGCATCGCCGAGATCAAGGACATCAACCGTCGCATGTCGATCGGCGAGGCCAAGGCCCGTCGCGCGAAGAAAGAGATGGTCGAAGCGAACTTGCGTCTGGTGATCTCCATCGCCAAGAAGTACACCAACCGCGGTCTGCAATTCCTCGACCTGATTCAGGAAGGCAACATCGGCCTGATGAAGGCGGTGGACAAGTTCGAATACCGTCGCGGCTACAAGTTCTCGACTTATGCCACTTGGTGGATCCGTCAGGCGATCACTCGCTCGATCGCCGACCAGGCCCGCACCATCCGTATCCCGGTGCACATGATCGAGACGATCAACAAGCTCAACCGTATTTCCCGGCAGATGCTGCAGGAAATGGGTCGCGAACCGACGCCGGAAGAGCTGGGCGAACGCATGGAAATGCCTGAGGACAAGATCCGCAAGGTATTGAAGATCGCCAAAGAGCCGATCTCCATGGAAACCCCGATCGGTGATGACGAAGACTCCCATCTGGGTGACTTCATCGAAGACTCCACCATGCAGTCTCCGATCGATGTCGCCACTGTCGAGAGTCTCAAGGAAGCGACTCGCGAAGTACTCTCCGGCCTCACTGCCCGTGAAGCCAAGGTACTGCGCATGCGCTTCGGCATCGACATGAATACCGACCACACCCTTGAGGAAGTCGGTAAGCAGTTCGATGTGACCCGTGAGCGGATTCGTCAGATCGAAGCCAAGGCGTTGCGCAAACTGCGCCACCCGACGCGAAGCGAGCATCTGCGCTCCTTCCTCGACGAGTGACCTTCAAAACCCCCGGCCTTGCCGGGGGTTTTGCTATGTACAGATAAAATCCCCTTCGTTACGCTCCTCAGCACCCTGTTGCCCGTCTACACTCGAATCATCCTCCCCAAGCCATGTCGAGACAGTGATGCCCAGACTGACGGCCGCGCTTTTGCTGTCATTGATGAGCTGGACCGCAACAGCTGGCGCGTTGACGCTCACCGACGAGGAGCTCCGCTGGCTCAAGGACCACCCAGACCTGCGCCTGGGTGTCGATGCCTCATGGCCGCCGTTTGAGTTTCGTGACGACCAGGGCCGCTATCAGGGCCTGGCCGCCGACTACGTCGAGATCATTCGTGAACGGCTGGCCATCAAGCTCACACCCATCGAGCCAGCCAGCTGGACCGCCGTGCTGGAGCAGGTCGCTCAGGGCAAGATAGACCTTTTGCCGGGCATCATGTCCACGCCGGAACGCCAGAACTACCTGGCGTTTACCCGGCCTTACCTGGATTTCCCCATTGTCATCCTGGCCCATCGCGGTGGCGCCCAGCCGCACAACCTCAAGGAACTGTACGGGCTGAAAATCGCCGTGGTGGAGAACTATGCCCCCCATGAATTGCTGCGAAACCACCATCCCGACCTGAACCTCGTGGCGCTGCCCAACGTCAGCTCAGCCCTGCAAGCCCTGGCAATCGACGAGGTGGACGCGGTAGTCGGCGATCTGGCCTCCAGTGTCTGGAGCCTGCGTCAACTCAAGCTCGAAGGCCTTTATGTCAGCGGGGAAACGCCGTATCGCTATCAGTTGGCAATGGCCGTCCCTCGAGACAACAAGATATTGGTGGGCATCCTGGACAAGGTCATGGCGGACATGAGCCCGGCCGAAGTTGCCGAGATCCAGCAGAAGTGGGTCGGCAATGTACATGACTACCGCCAGCTCTGGTCAGACTTGCTGCTCTACGGCCTGCCTGCATTGCTGCTCCTGGTCGGCATACTGGCGGTGGTGATTCGCATCAACCGCCGACTGAGCTCGGAAATCGCCCGGCGGGTCGAGCTGGAACAGGAACTGCGCAGCAGCGAATACCATTACCGTGGGCTGGTGGAGAGCCTGTCAGCCATCGCCTGGGAGGCAAGGGTCAGCGACTTCACTTACAGCTACGTGTCGCCCCACGCCGAAGACTTGCTGGGCTATCCCCTTTCCCATTGGCTGATACCGGGCTTCTGGCGCAACATCATTCATCCGGCCGACCTGATCCGTGCCCAGACCTACTGCGATCATGAAGTGCTGGCGGGTCGCGACCACTGCATCGATTATCGCGTGATCACCGCCGACGGACGCTGCCTGTGGGTGCGCGATATTGTCAGCCTGATCGAACACGGGCACGAACCGGTGATGCGTGGGCTGATGATCGACATCAGCGAAGCCAAGCGCACCGAGGAAGCACTGCGCCTTTCGGAGCAGAAATTTGCCTCGGTGTTCCGCCAGTGCCCGGACATCCTGGTGATTGCACGGCTGCTGGACGGTTGCCTGCTGGAGGTCAACAAGGCCTTCGAAGAGCAGGTCGGCCTGAGTGCCGCCGAGGTGGTGGGACGCAACGCAACCGAACTGAATATCTGGGGCATCCAAGGCGTGGGGCCGGCCCTGTTGCAACGCTTGCAGGCCGGCAGCATCCGCAACCTGGAAATGCCCTTCCGCCGTAGCAATGGTCAGGTGTTCACCGGGCTGATCTCTGCCGAGCCCTTCGATCTCGACACGACGCCAGCCCTGGTCGTGGTGGTGCGGGACATCAGCCAGCTCAAGGAAACCCAGCAGCAATTGCAGACATCCGAAGAGAAGTTTGCCAAGGCGTTCCACGCCTCGCCCGATGGCCTGTTGCTGTCCCGGCAAAGCGACGGCCTGCTGATCGAAGTCAACGAAGGCTTCAGCCGCATTACCGGTTTCAACAGTGCCCTGTCGGTGGACCGCTCTACCCTGGACCTGGGCATCTGGGTCAACCTCAACGAGCGAAAGCAGATGCTGGACCTGTTGAAGCGGGACGGCTTCGTCAGGGACTTCAGCTGTCATATCCGTCGCAACGACGGGCAGATCCGGCTCTGCGAAGTCTCCAGTCGCCCGCTGCCCATCGGCAACGAAGACTGCATGCTGACCATCGCCCGGGACATCACCGAACGCCATCTCATGCAGGAGAAACTGCAACAGGCCGCCACCGTGTTCGAAAGCACTGCCGAAGGCGTGCTGATCACCGATACGCAACAGCACATCAGCGCAGTGAACCGAGCTTTCACCGAAATCACTGGCTACAGCGAAACCGAAGCCTTGGGCCATACGCCTCGGCTGTTGGCTTCCGGCCTGCACGACAGCGCGTTTTACGCCGCGATGTGGCACCAGTTGACGGCCGAAGGGCACTGGCAAGGAGAGATTTCCAACCGGCGCAAGAACGGCGAGCTATACCCCAGTTGGCTGACCATCAGCGCGGTGCGCAATCGGGACCGACAGATCACCCATTTCGTCGCGGTCTTCGCCGATATCTCCAGCCTCAAACACGCCCAGGCCCGTCTCGATTACCAGGCCCACCACGACCCGCTGACGGGCCTGCCGAATCGCACGCTGTTCGAAAGCCGCTTGCTGGCGGCTCTCAATGGCCAGCAGGAAAACGGTGGCCAGGGCGCCGTGCTGTTCCTGGACCTGGACCGCTTCAAGCACATCAATGACAGCCTCGGGCACCCGGTCGGCGACCTGTTGCTCAAGGGCATTGCCGTACGCTTGCGCGAGCAGTTGCGCGACATCGACACCGTGGCGCGCCTGGGCGGGGACGAGTTCATTATCCTGCTGCCGGGCCTGCAACAGCCCAGCGATGCCGAGCACATCGCCCAAAAACTGTTGAACTGCTTTGGCGCGCCGTTCCAGGCCGGCGAGCACGAGTTCTTCATCAGTGCCAGCATCGGCACCAGCCTCTACCCGCAGGACGGCTGCGACGTCGCCACGCTGGTGAAGAATGCCGACGCGGCGATGTACCGTTCCAAGGCCAAGGGACGCAACCGGGTGGAAAGCTACACCCGCGACCTCACCGCCCAGGCCAGCGAGCGAGTGGCCTTGGAGCACGAGCTACGGCGCGCGATTGAACGCAATGAGTTGTCATTGTCCTTCCAACCCAAAATCAGCCTCGTCGACAACCAACTGGTGGGTGCCGAAGCATTGATCCGCTGGACGCACCCCACGTTTGGCGACGTGCCGCCGGAACACTTCATCCCCTTGGCGGAAGAAAACGGCATGATCCTGCAAATCGGCGACTGGGTGCTGGAGCGTGCCTGCCGGCAGTTGTGCGAATGGAATGACACCTACGACAGCCTCGGCCCCCTTTCGGTCAATCTGGCCGGGGCCCAGCTGCGCCAACCCAATCTGCTGGGGCGCATCGAACAACTGCTGCGCGAGAACCAGCTCGAACCCGGCTTATTGCAACTGGAAATTACCGAAAACTTCATCATGAGCCAGGCCGAAGAGGCCCTGACGGTGCTGCACCAGCTGAAAAAACTCGGCGTGCAATTGGCCATCGATGATTTCGGCACGGGCTATTCCTCCCTGAGTTACCTCAAGCGCCTGCCGCTGGACATCCTCAAGATCGACCAATCCTTCGTCCGCGGCCTGCCCGACGACCCACACGATGCGGCCATCGTACGGGCAATCATCGCCCTGGGCCGCAGCATGCAATTCACCGTCATTGCCGAGGGCGTCGAAACCCTGGCCCAGCAGCAATTCCTGACCGAAGAAGGTTGCGAACAGATCCAGGGCTATATCGTCAGCCTGCCGCTGTGCGCCGACGAGTTTGCCGCAACGTTTCTTCGTATGACCGTATCGGATTTTTCGGATAGCACAGCCGAGAAACCGTCGCTATAATCCGCGACCTACTGAGGGCCTATAGCTCAGTTGGTTAGAGCAGAGGACTCATAATCCTTTGGTCCACGGTTCAAGTCCGTGTGGGCCCACCAATTCGAAAGCCGCGCATTGCGCGGCTTTGTCGTTTTTGAGACTGTGGACTTTGCGCACTAGGCGAAGGTTTTCATAAACGGCTCTGCACACTGCTTGATGGCCAAGACCACATTCGGCGCCTGCTCACAAAGGTCAGTCGCGCGGGTCAGCACCTGTTCCAGTGCTTGCAACTGCTTGTGGATTACCTCTTCTGGCCGGGCAACATCACATACCCGCGCGAAGTCCAACAGCCCCTGTCGCGAGGCAAATAACGACTTGTTGCCGACAAGATCAAGCGCCAATACGTCCCTTGGAATATAGGCTGTGGTGTTGACGATATCGTAGGCAGGTGCCAGCCGCGCATCACGCTGGGTGGGGTCGGAATAGAGCAGCCCGAAGTTCTTCAAATGAGCGTCACCATTGCCGACGATGCAGCTCAAGGCCACGGTGGCAAATAATTGGGCCAGGGAACCCTGCACTTGTTCGGGTGGGCAGAATAGACGGATGGCTTTGGCAATAGCTGAATAGCTCTTGCTGTACTTTTGCTCCGCAGCAAGCCCCATCAATGCAGCCATATCCTCGAAGCCGATGGGATTAAGTTGCTCATCTCGGTCGAAGCGACGCATAACGAACAGCTTGGCATTATCGGAAAGGTAGAACTCCGGTACCGTTATACCGGCCTCTCTGGCTACAGACATGCAGAGGAACTCATTAATCGCTAGCCCCGGAAATTCGTCCCGGCCGCTCTTGATAATCAGGTCGGAGGTTTTCGAGGTGAGCCGCTGCGCAGCACCATCCTGGCGCTCTGGCACGAGCACCTTGGGCTGAACGCCCGATATCCCGGCGCGCAGGACATAGCGTTCCACCAAGTCGGCAAAAATATCCTGCGCACCATCCCAGGCCAGGATTTCATCCAGCCTTTCTCCAGGAAATTGTTGACGTAGTAGAAGCGCATCGACCTCAGGTGAACTCACCGTTACCCGCCCGATAGGCGAGCTGCTGCCAGACAACGCAAGCAGCAGCATGGGATCGACGTTCGTTACCTTGGCCAGACGGTTTCGTAGCTGCTCCAAGACGTAACCTTCCGGCAGATTCATCTGGAAGATCGGGTGCAGCTCCCGATGACGGTATTCATCCAGGCGCACAGGCATCAATCAACTGATCGCCGCTTGTGCCTTAGCATCTTCGCGATAACGAAACAGATAGTCTGCGCCGCTGCCAAGGATCCTCCCGCTGTCGCCCTCAGGCGTTGCAACCCGCAAGGTTGTCATCAGTCGAACACTCCTTGGATCTCGTCAAGCGTAGGCATTGCAGCCGGCACCATGGCAAATTCACAATCCAGGGCCCCCAGGACTCGCGCATAGGCAAGCATCCCCACCGACAGGTCCCCCTTTTCGATGGCAATGACCTTCTGCCGAGTGACACCCGCCAAGTTAGCGAGATTAGCCTGGGTCAGGCCGCGATTCAGGCGGCGCTGTCGAACCTGCTCGCCCAGACGTACGATGATGAGGGAATAATCCATGTCCTGTATACGCGACAAAATAGAGTGAATGTAACGTATACCTAACCTTCTAAAAAATCAAAGCCAATATCCCTCGAGGCTGGTGTGCTCACCTTCTGCAAAACTTTTCACGCCAGGACGTGATGCGCAGAGCAGACAGACAAGCAAGGCTGATACTGTTGGAAAAGTGGCCTACGCGGGGCAACCCGCAGCACACACACTGCGCATCCCAAGTCCCTTGAAGGCAGCGACCCGATTGAACATCGACACACGCATCAAATTCCGTCATCTGGTGTGTTTTCTCGAAGTGGCGCGCCAGGGAAGCCTGGCCCGTGCGGCAGACAAACTGGCAATCAGCCAACCAGCGCTTTCCAAGACGCTGAAGGAGTTGGAAACGTTGCTGGCCGCCGTGTTGTTCGAACGAAGCAAGAAGGGGGCGACGCTGACGGAAGCCGGCGCAGCTTTTCTGCGATATGCGGGGCCGAGCGTGCAAGCGCTGCGCGAGGGGGTCAACAGCCTGCGCGCTGGTGTCCACGAGCCCGTTGCCATTAGCGTTGGCGTGCTGTCCACGGTTGAAAGCCTGTTGGTCCCTGAGGTTGTCTGTCGACTGCATGCTCGACATCCGGCCCTGGTTATCAGCGTGGTGACCGGCCCCAGTGCGCATTTGCTATCGCAACTGCGCGTCGGTGAACTGGACCTGGTGGTTGGCAGAATGACCGATAGCCCATTGATTCATGGGCTGGCGTTCGAACACCTCTACAGCGAGTCCATGACCCTGGTGGTGTGCAACGACCATCCTGTGCTCGCGAATCCACAGGGGCACAGGAATCTCGAAGACTATCCCTGGGTGCTTCCATTGGCGGGGACGACCATCCGTAAATTCGCCGACGCCCTGTTTGTTCAGCACGGCATTACCCCATCACGCCAACGCCTGGAAACCCTATCGGTCGCGTTGAGTCGACGCTACGTACAATGCAGCCAGGCCATCTGGGTTGCGCCTTTCGACGCGGTCCGGCAGGACTTGAAACAAGGCGCTTTGGTGGAGCTGGAATTAGGGGCACGGGAACCAGGCGGTTCCGTGGGGCTGTGCACAAATCCCGCGTTGCCGGTGACACCCCAGGCACAGTGGTGCATGGAGGTACTTCGCGAAGTCGGCCAGGAATACCTCGAAGGAAAATATCCATAACCATTTGGATATGGATCAAGTCGGTTTTTTCAATTTCTGGTTGGGCCGCGCAAGAGGAAACTGGGCTACCAGTCGCTGCCAACGCAGCGCTTGCCTTTGCCAAACCATAACAATAGGAAAAATCGACATGTCTGATGCGCATGACAGCCGCTTCGTCATTCGTGACCGTAATTGGCACCCCAAAGCCCTGACACCTGACTACAAGACTTCGATCCTGCGTTCACCGCGCCAGGCCCTGGTGAGTATTCCCCAGTCGCTGTCGGAAACCAGCGGGCCGGATTTTTCCCATCTGAAAATGGGCCAGCACGATAACGATCTGCTGCTCAATTTCAATCACGGAGGCTTGCCCATCGGCGAACGCATCATCGTCGCGGGCCGGGTCTGTGACCAATTCGGCAAACCGATTCCCCATACCTTGGTGGAAATGTGGCAAGCCAATGCGGGTGGTCGTTACCGGCATAAGAAAGACAGCTATCTGGCGCCGCTTGATCCAAATTTCGGCGGGGTCGGCCGCGCGCTGACTGATCGTGACGGCAACTACAGCTTCCGTACGGTCAAACCGGGGCCCTACCCGTGGCGCAACGGCCCCAATGACTGGCGGCCGGCCCACATCCATGTCTCCATCAGTGGCCCGTCCATTTCCACGCGCTTGATAACTCAACTGTATTTCGAAGGCGATCCGCTCATTCCCATGTGCCCGATCGTCAAGACGATCACGAGTCAGGAAGCGGTGCAGAGCCTGATCGCCAAGCTTGATATGAGCATGGCCAATCCTATGGATTGCCTGGCTTATCGCTTTGATATTGTTCTGCGCGGACAGCGCAAGACCCACTTCGAAAACCGCTGAGGAGGCATGCGCATGTCCGTTCAACTTCTGCCTGAAACCCCTTCGCAAACTGCCGGCCCTTATGTGCATATCGGCCTGGCGCTGGAGGCGGCTGGTAATCCGCCGCGGGAACAGGAAATCTGGAATGAAATGGCCAAGCCTGGCGCGCCCGGTGAGCACATCGTACTGATGGGCCACGTGTATGACGGCAACGGCCATTTGATTCGTGACGCGTTTCTCGAGTTCTGGCAGGCGAATCCAGAAGGCGTCTACGACACCGAATACGATCTGGAAAAGCCCTTCAACTGTTTTGGCCGTACTGCCACCGCCGACGACGGCGCGTGGATCATCAAGACCGTAAAACCCGGCAGCGTGAAAAACGCTGCAGGTGTTCCCATGGCCCCGCATATCAACGTTTCCTTGTTTGCTCGCGGGATCAACATTCACTTGCAGACCCGCCTGTATTTCGACGACGAATCCGAGGCGAACGCCGTGGACCCCATCCTCGGTCTGATCGAGCAGTTGCCACGTCGCGAATCCCTGATTGCCAAGCGCTCCACGCTCGATGGCAAGTTGGTTTATCGGTTCGACATTCATGTGCAAGGTGAATCAGAAACGGTGTTCTTCGACTTTTAATCGCCACTTGTACAGTGCCGAGGCGTGAGCACTCGAGCTGTTTAGATGCCGCCCCCCTAAAACCAGACCCATCAAGGTCTGGTTTTTTGTCGAATTCAGCTTTGAAGGCTGACGTTTTTTTGATCGCCATAGCAACTCTGGCAACCAACCGCTCCCCGACCTTGTCCCTGTACTGACCTGCAGTAATACTCTGTGAGGTTCACCCTCCACACCTAAGCGCCTTCAGCTTCCTCACCGAGACCCCCATCATCGCCAGCCCCAGCCTCTCTCGACTGTTTCTTGACCTGTTCTGGCAACTCGGCATCCTGCTGGTGCCGGCCTTTTTCGTCACGCTGCTGCCACCGGCGCTGGCTTTATTGGTGGTGCTGTTCTTCGGCCTGCTGATGGGGCTTGCCGCGCGCCTGGGCTGGCTATCGATCGGTCGAGGCTGTGCCCGGCTGATGATCGGCGCCGTGTTCGGCATGGGCTTCAGCATGGGTAGGGCCTTGCCTGAGTGGTGGGGCATCCTGGCGGCCATTGCCAGCATCGTCGGCGGGTTGGCGTGTGTCAGTATCTGGGAGCGGCGCCTGGGTTTGGCGCCTGCCTCCAGCGAGGGCGCCAGCGCCTGGGGAGGAAACGAACCGCAACTGACGCCTGAAGGCGAGCCAATCCGGACGTTCAACCACGGCGAAATCGCTATGGGCGGCCCGACTTATTGCGACTATCTGTTCCCCGACGGAGTGCTCCTGCAAGGCCTGGGCTCTTCGGCCGTGTTCTCCAGCGACGGGCGCTATTTCGCGGCGCCGGTACCGTCCCGACAGACATGGGGACTGGTGGTGCTCGACCGTCAGCAACGCCAGTTGTACCGCTGCGCCGACAGCGAACTCTGGGAGTTGGACGCTTTTGACCTCGACCTGTTAAGCGGACGCCATAGCCCACTGGTGGATAACAGCGTTCGCGAAACCCGGCTCGATGAGCTGTTGCAAACGGCCAGCGTCACCCCCCTGGTGCCTGTCGGCGATCTGTGGCTGGAGTCCGATTGTCATCCTGAGCAAACCTTCGAACGACGCTCCGTTGATGGCCGGCAATGCCTGCAGGGCAATATTTTTTTGCCCTCGACCTTTCGTGACCTGGCCCAGCCACTGGAACCACTGCGTTCACCGCGCTACACCGTCAGCGTCAACGGGCAGCCGTCCGACCTGCTGATGGCGGCCGATGCGCCGTTGGTGTGGAGCAGTGATCAACGCGCCCTGGTGTGCCTGGCCCAGGCGCGGGATCCTCAAGCAGATGGCGACCAGTATTGGTTGTGGCAGCTCGACAAAGGCTGGCACGCCTTGCCGTTGCCGTGGTTGAAGAGTGCTGCTGAACCGTCCTTCTACTGGCATGAATTGCTGAGCCTCGACGCGCACCATGTGCATATCGGCGCGTACCTCGACTATCCGCGACCGGGTTCCGGCCGGTATGGCTACCGTCTGGACAGCATCCACAGCGACACCGAAACCCAGGCCGGTCATGACGCCCAGGGTCGGGTAAACGTCGCTGAATTCACACTGACCCGCACGGCCATTGTGATGCCGTTGGACAGCCGGGGCCTGCGCGGTGACTCGCCCATCGAGACACAGCCGATGCTGGGTGGCGCATGCGCTCAGTTGACCTGGCTTTGCGACAATCGCGAGGGGCTTGGCGGTTATCGCTGCCAGATCGGTGATTGGCACTTGCCAGGCAGTTGGCTGCTGGATCATCGCGTGTCTGACTGCGGGCGTTACCTGGCACTGCTGCCCTTTGCAGACTCAACGACAGTGACCACCCATGCGGTCATTGCAGATGTGAAGGATCGACGCCTGCTGGAAGGCCCCGCCATGTGGGTGGAACGGATACTCGATTTTCGGGATGGCCGGTTGAGTCTGGCAGTGGTGGCCGGTCGTCTTGATCACGACCTGGACAGCAGCGCGCTGCAACGCTTCAACATCCCGGCGCCGCCGATCGGCAGCGCTCCTTCGTTCTTTCGTCCCAGCGAGCAATCCCGGCTGTTCTACAACACCGTGGACCTGCAGGTGACAAACTCACAACTGCACAGCGTCGCCCCCTGGCGCCTGGTGGATCGTCCGCAAGTGGCCAACGCCGACGGTGACTTCATCCAGCCCGCCCCCGACCGTCAGGATGCCGCCTGGTTGTTCGGCAGCGAAACGGAATATGCCGACAGTTGGGTGCGCGCGCAGACGCCCCGGCTCGGAGGCCATCTGCTGACAGCCTCAGGCTGCGTGTTGGTCGACCTGGCACCGTCGATGATCTGGTCGACGGATAGCCGCTACCTGGCCCTGACCTGCATGGCAACCGATGTGACAGAACAGTGTGGAAGTTATCGAGGCTGGCAATTGCTGCTCCTGGATGTCCAGGAACACACGTTGCGGGTGCATCCGCAGTGGCTGGGCAACCGGCCGCTGTTTGAAAGCTTCGACGCCGAGCAGCTGCATGTCCGGTGTTTCGAGCGCGATTGGGAAGCGCAAGACAATGACGACCCAGGCTCAGTGCAGTCGTTCTCACTGGACCTCTTGTTGCAGCTGCCCACCGAACAGCTGGTTTGCCAGGACGGTTTCTGGTTCAGGGCTTCACAGGTACACCAGGCCCCCGCCTGGCGCGCACTGGCTTTGCCTGCCATTGGCTATTTCGCACGTGAGAGCCTGTAACATGCTCGCCATCGAATGCCTGCGCCGGAGCCCACTTTGACTGACACCCGCCCTCCCGTCCTCGACGAAATCGACCGGCAGCTGATCGCGGCGCTGCAAATCAACGCCAGGGAAAGCGTCGCCATGCTCGCCCGGCAACTGGGTATCGCCCGCACGACCGTGACCTCGCGGCTGGCGCGCCTGGAAAAGACCAAGGTGATTACCGGATATGGCGTGCGCCTGGGGCAACGAGTGATTGACGGCGGCTTGCAGGCTTACGTCGGCATCAAGGTCCAGCCGCGTTCCGGCAAGGACGTGCTGCGGCGCTTGAGCGCCATGGCCCAGGTCCAGCAGCTGTGCGCGGTCAGCGGTGAGTTCGACTATGTCGCCTGGTTGCGCACGGACTCGCCAGAACAGCTGGACCAGTTGCTGGACCAGATCGGCAGCGTGGACGGCGTGGAGAAGACCACCACCTCGATCATCCTCAGCAGCAAGATCGATCGAGGCCAGCCAGTCTAAGCCCTGCGTCACTTAACCTGTGGGAGCGAGCTTGCTCGCGATGGTGGTCTGTCAGCCCATGAAAGTGCTGACTGAACCGACGCTATCGCGAGCAAGCTCGCTCCCACAGCGAACAACGCAAGTTATGGTATTGGATGGGAGAAATTTTCGATCCGGACCTGCCCCTCCGGAAAGGTCGCGATAATCTCCAATTCCCCCCCCATGGCCCGGATGTAGTTGCGCAATGTGCTGATGTACATGTCCGTACGGCGCTCCATTTTCGAGACTGCCGCCTGGTTGATATGCAGAGCCTTGGCCAAGGCCTCCTGGCTCAACTCCTGCGCCTGACGCAACTCGTGCAACGGCATTTCTGCACGCAACTGCTGATACAGAGCCTGAGCACGCGCCTGGGAGTCAGGCGAACGACGCGCCATCAAATCGGAAAATTTCTTAGCCATGGTCAAAGCCCTCTCTCTTCAATACTTCCAAATGCTCGTCATAGAGGCGTTCGGCCAAAGGCACATATTGCTGATACCAACGGTCCTGGCCGGTTTTGTCTCCCCCGATCAGCAGGATGGCGCAGCGTCGTGGATCAAACGCATAGAGCACACGATAAGGCCTACCTGCATGTTGCACCCGTAACTCACGAAGGTTGCCATGACGCGAACCTTTGATATCACTGGTGTGAGGAAAGCCCAGATACGGCCCGGTATCGCCGAGCAACATCACCGAGACCTGTACCGAGTCTTGCTCCGACTCACTGAGACGGTCCCACCACAACTCAAATTCGTCAGTGTATTCAACGCCCCATTTCATACAAATATGCCACCCAGGATATATAACCTCAAGGGAATAACCATAGGAGTTTCGGCGGGTATCTGTTGCTGTTGATCGCGCAGACAATTGTTAGGGGGCGTTTCTGTGGGAGCGAGCTTGCTCGCGATGGCGTTAATTCACTCAGCACCTTCATGGACTGATATACCGCTATCGCGAGCAAGCTCGCTCCCATAGGGAACCGGTTTCGTCATTGTGATTTATGAATAGGTCAAAATGACTGTCACATACTCAAAACGACGACATATTGTGTCTTATTAACGTGTTCCACCCTCCCTAGAATGGCTGGCATCTTTCCTATACTCAGACGCGAACACCGCGTCGAGTCGCCCATCAAGGTCAGCCATGAACAAGAACAACCGCCACCCAGCAGACGGTAAGAAGCCCATCACCATTTTCGGGCCGGACTTTCCTTTCGCCTTTGACGACTGGATCGAGCATCCGGCTGGCCTGGGCAACATTCCCGCCCACAACCACGGTACCGAAGTAGCGATTGTCGGTGCCGGGATCGCCGGTCTGGTGGCGGCGTACGAGCTGATGAAGCTGGGTCTCAAACCCGTGGTCTACGAGGCGTCGAAGATGGGTGGGCGCCTGCGCTCACAAGCATTCAATGGCGCCGAAGGGGTGATCGCCGAGCTGGGCGGCATGCGTTTTCCGGTGTCCTCCACCGCGTTCTACCATTACGTCGACAAGCTGGGCCTGGAGACCAAACCGTTCCCCAACCCGCTGACCCCGGCGTCCGGCAGCACAGTCATCGACCTGGAAGGCCAGACCTACTACGCACAGAAACTGGCGGACCTTCCCGCACTGTTCCAGGAAGTCGCCGACGCCTGGGCCGATGCGCTGGAGGATGGCTCGCGCTTTGGTGAGATCCAGCAAGCGATCCGCGACCGCGACGTGCCACGCCTCAAGGAGTTGTGGAACACCTTGGTGCCACTGTGGGACGACCGCACCTTCTACGACTTCGTCGCCACTTCCAAGGCCTTCGCCAAGCTCTCTTTCCAGCACCGCGAAGTGTTCGGCCAGGTCGGTTTCGGCACCGGCGGCTGGGATTCGGACTTCCCCAATTCGATGCTGGAAATCTTCCGTGTCGTGATGACCAACTGCGACGATCACCAGCATCTGGTGGTCGGCGGCGTCGAGCAGGTGCCCCACGGCATCTGGAACCACGTGCCGGAACGCTGCGCGCACTGGCCGCAAGGGACCAGCCTGAATTCGCTGCACCTGGGTGCCCCACGCAGCGGCGTGAAGCGCATCGCCCGCGCGGCTGATGGCCGGTTCAGCGTGACCGACGTCTGGGACAACACCCGCGAGTACGCCGCGGTGCTGGTCACCTGCCAGAGCTGGCTGCTGACCACCCAGATCGAATGTGAAGAAGCGCTGTTCTCGCAAAAAATGTGGATGGCCCTGGACCGTACCCGCTACATGCAATCGTCGAAGACCTTCGTGATGGTCGACCGGCCATTCTGGAAGGACAAGGACCCGGAGACCGGCCGCGACCTGATGAGCATGACCCTGACCGACCGTCTTACCCGTGGCACCTATCTGTTCGACAACGGAGACGACAAGCCAGGGGTGATTTGCCTGTCGTATTCCTGGATGAGCGACGCGCTGAAAATGCTCCCGCACCCGGTGGAAAAACGCGTGAAGCTGGCCCTCGATGCCCTGAAGAAAATCTATCCCAAGGTGGACATCGCCGCCCGGATCATCGGCGATCCGATCACCGTGTCCTGGGAAGCCGACCCGCATTTCCTCGGCGCGTTCAAGGGCGCCCTGCCCGGCCACTATCGCTACAACCAGCGCATGTATGCGCATTTCATGCAGGACGACATGCCGGCCGAACAACGCGGGATCTTTATCGCCGGCGATGACGTCTCATGGACACCGGCCTGGGTCGAAGGCGCGGTACAGACCTCACTCAATGCCGTGTGGGGAATCATGAAACACTTCGGCGGTGAAACTCACGCCGAGAACCCGGGTCCAGGTGATGTGTTCCACGAGATCGGTCCGATCGCCCTGCCCGAATAAAAGGAGTTTTCGATGCGTGTAGCCCTCTACCAATGCCCACCGCTGCCACTGGATCCGGCCGGCAACCTGCAACGCCTGCACCAGGTGGCGCTGGAAGCCAGGGGCGCCGATGTGCTGGTGCTGCCGGAGATGTTCATGACCGGCTACAACATCGGCGTCGACGCGGTGAATGTATTGGCCGAGGTCTACAACGGCGAGTGGGCGCAACAGATCGCCCGCATTGCCAAGGCCGCCGGCCTGGCGATTGTCTACGGCTACCCTGAACGCGGCGAAGACGGGCAGATCTACAACGCCGTGCAGCTGATCGACGCCCAGGGCGAGCGCCTGGCCAACTACCGCAAGAGCCACCTGTTCGGTGACCTCGATCACGCCATGTTCAGCGCCGGCGACGCCGCATTGCCTATCGTGGAGCTCAATGGCTGGAAGCTAGGCCTCCTGATCTGCTACGACCTGGAATTTCCGGAAAATGCCCGCCGCCTGGCCCTGGCCGGTGCCGAGCTGATCCTGGTGCCGACCGCCAACATGCAACCTTACGAGTTCATCGCCGACGTCACCGTGCGTGCCCGGGCCATCGAGAACCAGTGTTTCGTGGCGTACGCCAACTACTGCGGCCACGAAGGTGAATTGCAGTACTGCGGCCAAAGCAGCATCGCCGCACCGAATGGCAGCCGCCCGGCCCTTGCGGGGCTGGATGAGGCCTTGATCGTCGGAGAACTGGATCGACAACTGATGGAAGACTCCCGCGCGGCCTACAACTACCTGCACGATCGCCGCCCCGAGCTTTACGACGACCTGCACAAACACTGATTGAGGATTGAGAACGCGGCCTAATCCGCTAGCATGAGCGCATCTTTGTCCTGGAAGCGCTCATGCCGGCCCCCGACTCCCTCCGCCCCCACACTGAAACCCTGGCCAACGGCTTGCGGGTGACATTGCGTCACGTCCCAGGCCTCAAGCGCAGCGCTGCCGTACTGCGAGTCGCGGCTGGCAGCCATGACGCGCCCCTGGCCTGGCCGGGATTGGCGCACTTGCTCGAGCATCTGTTCTTCCTCGGCACCGAGCGTTTTCCCGCAGGGGAGAACCTGATGGCCTACGTGCAGCGACACGGCGGCCAGGTCAATGCGCGCACCAGCGAACGCACCACGGATTTTTTCTTCGAATTGCCACCCGCAACTTTCTCCGAAGGACTCGAACGGCTGTGGGACATGCTTGCCCACCCACGCCTGGATGAAGCCGATCAATTGCGCGAACGGGAAGTGCTGCACGCCGAGTTCATCGCCTGGTCCCAGGATGCTGCAGCCCAGCGCCAGCTTGCCTTGCATGACGGCCTGTCGGCGACCCATCCACTGCGGGGTTTTCATGCCGGCAATCGCGATAGCCTGACAGTGACGCAAGGCGAATTCCAAAGCGCATTGCACGACTTCTATCGCCGTTTTTACCAGAGCGGCCAGATGACCCTGAGCCTGGCCGGTCCGCAAAGCATCGACGCCTTGAAAGGGCTGGCTGAACAGTTCGACAGCCACATGCCTGCCGGCGAAGCGCTTGCCAGGCCGGCACCGCCAAAGCTGATGGCATCGTCCCAGACGAGTTATCAACAGGCCCGCGAGGGTTGCCTCGATCTGCTGTTCGCCTTCGAAGACTTGCCTGCCGCCTCGCCTCAAGCCCTGGATTTTCTCTGTACGTGGCTGAACTCCAGCAAACCGGGCGGCTTGCTCGCCACGTTGCGTCAGCGCGGCCTGGCTGACAGCCTCAAGGCCACCGCGCTGTATGAGTTTGCCGGGCAGGCGCTGCTGCACATCGAACTCAAGCACGCCAACGCTCCGGCAGCGGCGCAGATCCAGCCGTTGCTGCACGACTGGCTGGGGTTCTTTGCCACCCAGGGCGACTGGGCGCCGTTGCGCCAGGAGTTCACCGCACTGTTGCGGCGCCGACAGGAGACAGGATCGGCCTTGCAGTTGGCCCGCTGGGATTGTGAAGGACGTGACGGGCCGCTGTTGGCAAACGATCTCGTGAGGCTCAGGGAAATCCTCAAGCAACTGCACCCTGCCGATAACGTCGCGGGACAATGGCAATTGCCCGCGCCCAATCCGTTCCTGCAAACACCAAGCGAAGCCCCCCGCGCGGGGCTGATACGCGGCCAGACCAGCGCCCACCGCGGCTTGCGAACCTTCGCCCAGGACCGTTCCCGGGGTCGCCGGGAACGCTCGCCCATGCAGTTCAGCCAGGCGCTGCCGGACAACGGTCGTGAAGGCGCGGTGTACCTGCGTTGGCAACTGACGACCCAGGCACCGCTGGACTTTCAATCCAGGCTCGACCGGCACCTGCAGGAGGTGCGAGAGGATGCTCGCCAGGCCGGCGTGGACGTCAGCCTCGAGCCCTGCGCTGATCAATGGCTGCTGAAACTGGTCGGCTTGCAGGCGCCGATACCGCTGGTACTTGAACACCTTCTGACGAAGCTTGCGCAACCGCTGCCAATGGCCCAAGCCGGTCACGAAAGCCCGCCGATGCCGATTCGACAGCTGTTGAAGGCGCTGCCGAATCAGCGCCGGCAAACATCAGCGTTGCCACTGTCCGACAGTGATCAAAACGTGTGGACAACGGCCCGATGGGACGGGCTGTCCATCGGCCTGTCGTCAGCCACCCAAGGGGCGTTGGGCCCCGCGTTGGCCCGGGTGCCGGGCATCGCCGGCGATGAAGCCCGCGAGGCGCCGGCGCCTCGCGGGCAACGCCTCTGGCATACGCTCCGGACTCACGGCCAAGAACCGGCCGTATTGCTGTTTTGCCCGACAGCCACCCCGACACTGGCCGACGAAGCCGCCTGGCGATTGCTGGCACAGCTGTGCCAGACGCCGTTCTACCAGCGCCTGCGCGTCGAGTTGCAGTTGGGTTATGCGGTATTCAGCGGGTTGAAGCAGATCGACGGGCAAACCGGGATGTTGTTCGGCGTCCAATCGCCCAGCCTCTCGGCGACGCAACTGAACGCCCACATCGAGCAATTCCTGGACGGGTTACCGGCGCTGATCGAGCAGCTTGATGACTCATGCCTGACCGGCCAGCAGCAGGCGCTTGCCGCCCAACTCCAGAGCACCGCCCTGCCCTGCGCCCAGGCCGCCGAACTACTCTGGCAGGGCAAGCTGGCCGGCCGCCCGTCGGATTATCTTGAGCAACTGTCCGCTGCCATCGTGTGCCTGGATCGCACCCAGCTACAAATGGCTGCCCAACGCCTCATCGAGGCTGAAGGGGGACGGTATTGCCTGAGCAACGGAGCCTGCCCGGGAGAGCGCTGGCAAGCGGCGCAATGATCATTGCAGCGGCCGTAATGAGCTTTCTTCGAGAATCACGACGAACGAAGATGTCAGATTTAGTAACATAGGCGCCTAAGCATCTGAACATCTCCGAACGGAGGTGGACTATATGTATAGGTCTCAACCGTTCTATCTAACGAAAGCATCCCAACCAAAGGAGTATTCCCATGTCTTGGTCCAAACCCGCATATATCGACCTGCGTATCGGTTTCGAAGTCACCATGTACTTCGCCAGCCGTTGAATGCTGCAGGCGGTTAAGCACGCAGCACTACGCCTCGGCCAGCCGAGGCGTTTTTATTTCGGTTTGCAGATGGAGCAGCCATGTTCGTCCAGATTCTAGGTTCTGCCGCCGGTGGCGGTTTCCCCCAGTGGAACTGCAACTGCGCCAATTGCGCAGGTTTTCGCGACGGCAGCCTGCGGGCCCAGGCGCGCACCCAATCGTCCATCGCCCTGTCCGATGACGGTGTGAACTGGGTGCTGTGCAACGCCTCCCCGGACATTCGCGCCCAGCTCCAGGCGTTCGCCCCGATGCAGCCGGGCCGAGCCCTGCGCGACACCGGCATTGGCGCGATCATCCTGATGGACAGCCAGATCGACCACACCACCGGCCTGCTCAGCCTGCGTGAAGGTTGCCCGCATCAAGTCTGGTGCACCGACATGGTCCATGAAGACCTGAGCACGGGCTTTGCGCTGTTCAACATGTTGACCCACTGGAACGGCGGGTTGAGCTGGAATCGCATCGAACTCGACCAGAGCTTCACCATCGCCGCCTGCCCGAACCTGCGCTTCACCCCACTGCCCCTGCGCAGCGCCGCGCCGCCCTATTCGCCGCATCGCTTCGACCCGCATCCGGGCGACAACATCGGGTTGATCGTCGAAGACCTGCGCACGGGTGGCAAGCTGTTCTATGCCCCGGGCCTGGGCAAGGTCGACGAGTCGTTGTTGGAGATCATGGCCGGCAGCGATTGCCTGCTGGTGGACGGTACGATGTGGGACGACGATGAAATGCAGCGCCGTGGCGTCGGTACCCGCACTGGCCGGGAAATGGGCCATCTGGCCCAGAATGGCCCAGGCGGTATGCTGGAAGTACTGGAACAAGTACCTGGGCCGCGCAAGGTCCTTATCCATATCAACAACACCAACCCGATCCTGGACGAAGACTCGCCCGAGCGGGCTGAACTTGTACGTCGAAAGATTGAAGTGTCTTACGACGGAATGAGTATTGAGTTGTAGGAAGGGCGGAACCAATGTGGAGTGAACTTGCGGTGTGTCAGTCAAGGTTGATGCTGGTTGACAGGACGCTATCGCGAGCAGGCTCGCTCCCACCGTAGCTCGAGTCGTACTGGATATCTGATTCATAGCAAAACCAGTGTGGGAGCGAGCCTGCTCGCGAAGAGGCCAAACCAGGCACCCCAACCCCAGCGGTTATTCCCCGGAGACCCCAAATGACTGACACCCCCCTGTCCCCCGCCGAGTTCGAAGCCGCGCTGCGTGCCAAGGGCGCGTATTACCACATTCATCACCCGTATCACGTGGCGATGTATGAAGGCCGCGCGACTCGTGAGCAGATCCAGGGCTGGGTCGCGAACCGTTTTTACTATCAGGTGAATATCCCGCTCAAGGATGCCGCGATCCTGGCCAACTGCCCGGACCGGGAAATTCGCCGCGAGTGGATCCAGCGCCTGCTCGACCACGACGGCGCTCCCGGCGAAGACGGCGGCATTGAAGCCTGGCTGCGGCTGGGCCAGGCGGTGGGCCTGGACCCCGATCAACTGCGCTCCCAGGAGCTGGTGCTGCCCGGGGTGCGTTTTGCGGTGGATGCCTACGTCAACTTCGCCCGCCGGGCCTGCTGGCAAGAAGCCGCCAGCAGCTCGTTGACCGAACTGTTCGCCCCGCAGATCCATCAATCGCGCCTGGACAGTTGGCCCCAGCATTACCCTTGGATCGACCCGACCGGCTATGAATACTTCCGCACCCGCCTGGGCCAGGCCCGGCGTGACGTGGAACATGGCCTGGCGATCACCTTGCAGCACTACACCACTCGCGCAGGGCAGGAACGCATGTTGGAGATTCTCCAGTTCAAACTGGACATCCTCTGGAGCATGCTCGACGCCATGAGCATGGCCTATGAATTGAACCGCCCGCCCTACCACAGCGTGACCGAGCAACGGGTTTGGCACAAAGGAATTACCTTATGAGTTTCGACCGCAGCCAAACCCCGCGCTGGCGCACCGGCTATCGTTTCCAGTACGAACCGGCCCAGAAAGGCCACGTGCTGCTCTATCCTGAAGGCATGATCAAGCTGAATGACAGCGCTTCGCTGATCGGTGGCTTGATCGATGGTGAACGGGATGTCGCAGCCATCATCGGCGAGTTGGCGAAGCAGTTTCCCGCCGTGCCGGAACTCGGTGACGACATCGAGCAATTCATGGAGGTCGCCCGTGCACAGCACTGGATCGAACTTGCCTGAGAACACGGGCCTGCCGCCCAAGCCTGAAGTCGGCTTGCCGCTGTGGTTGCTGGCGGAGCTGACCTATCGTTGCCCGCTGCAATGTCCGTACTGCTCCAACCCGCTGGACTTCGCCGAGCAGGGCCAGGAGCTGAGCACTGAGCAGTGGTTCAAGGTCTTTCGCGAAGCCCGCGATATGGGCGCCGCGCAGCTGGGCTTTTCCGGCGGCGAGCCGTTGGTGCGCCAGGACCTGGCCGAGTTGATCGGCGAGGCACGCCGGCTGGGTTTTTATACCAACCTGATCACCTCCGGCATCGGCTTGACCGAGCAGAAAATCAGCGACTTCAAGAAGGCCGGCCTGGACCATATCCAGATCAGTTTCCAGGCCAGCGACGAGCAGGTGAACAACCTCCTGGCCGGTTCGAAGAAAGCCTTCGCGCAAAAACTGGAAATGGCCCGGGCGGTAAAGGCCCACGGTTATCCGATGGTGCTGAACTTCGTGACCCATCGGCACAACATCGACAAGATCGATCGCATCATCGAGCTGTGCATCGCCCTGGAAGCCGACTTCGTCGAGCTCGCCACATGCCAGTTCTATGGCTGGGCGCAGCTCAACCGCGTCGGCCTGCTGCCCACCCGGGAGCAACTGGTACGCGCCGAGCGTGTCACCAACGAATATCGCGCCAAGCTGGAAGCGCAAGGCAACCCGTGCAAGCTGATCTTCGTCACGCCGGACTACTACGAAGAACGCCCCAAGGGCTGCATGAATGGCTGGGGCAGCATTTTCCTCACCGTCACACCGGACGGCACGGCATTGCCCTGTCACGGTGCCCGCCAGCTACCGGTGCAATTTCCCAATGTGCGCGACCACAGCATGCAGCACATCTGGTACGACTCGTTCGGCTTCAACCGCTTCCGCGGTTATGACTGGATGCGCGAACCGTGCCGCTCCTGCGATGAAAAAGAAAAAGACTTCGGCGGCTGCCGCTGCCAGGCATTCATGCTCACGGGCGACGCCAGCAACGCCGACCCGGTGTGCAGCAAGTCTGAACATCACGGTGTGATTCTCAAGGCGCGGGAAGACGCCGAGCACGCCACGCAAACCATCGAACAATTGGCCTTTCGCAATGAACGAAACTCGCGCCTCATCGCCAAAGGCTGAGCCTTTCAGCGCCGCCCAGGCCGTCGCCGCCGGCACCGACTTCGCCGAACTGCAGCTCGGACCTTTGGGCCTGTTCTGGAATGAATACCGCCCCGCAGACGGCGCCTGCCGGATCTGGCATTGGCAAGACGCCATGCCCCGCTGCCTGACACCGGACGGGTTCAGCGCGCGCAGCCGGGTCTATGAATACGGCGGCGGATCATTCTGCCTGAGCCATGACGGCGTGCTGTTCGTCAATGAGGCCGACCAGCAGCTGTACCACCAATCGCTGAACGACGAACGCCCCGTAGCCCTGACCTCGGGTGACAGCCGTTATGGGGATCTGAGCTTTGCCGACGGCCAGGTATTGGCGGTGGAAGAACAGGCCAACCAGCATCGCCTGGTGTCGATCGGCTTGGCGGATCAACAGCGGCATCTGCTGGCCGAAGGTGCAGATTTCTATGCTTCGCCGACCGTGAGCCCGGACGGCCAGCGGCTCGCCTGGATTGAGTGGAGCGGCCCACATCAACCCTGGACCGCAACGCGCTTGATGCTGGCCGAGCGCAACGCTTCGGGTTGGGGTGCGCCGCGCTGTGTCGCGGGCAACGGTGAAGAAGAGTCCATCCAGCAACCGCGCTTCGATGCGACCAGTCGTCTTTATTGCCTGACTGATCGCGGTGGTTATTGGCAGCCTTGGGTGGAGTCGGCCCAGGGCCTGGAGCCGCTGCCTGCCGCCCAAGCCGATCACGCCCCAGCGCCGTGGCAACTGGCTGGCTGCACCTGGCTGCCGCTGGGCGAACACACGTACCTGGCCAGTTGGACCGAAGCGGGTTTCGGGCGCCTGGGCCTGTGCCACGGTGACGATGCCGATGCCGATGAGGACTTCACCGACACCTACACCCGCTTTCGCAGCCTGGCGCTGGATGAACGGTTCATCTACGCCGTTGCAGCCTCGCCGACCCGGCCATCGGCGATCATTGCCATTGAGCGGCATAGCCACGAAGTGGCCGTGCTGGCCGGCGGCGTCACACCATTGCCCGTCGAACAGATCAGCCGTCCTCGCACCCTGCGCTATCCGTCCGCCTCAGGGGAGGCCCACGGGTTCTTCTACCCGGCCATGAACGCACCCGAAAAGCCGCCATTGGTGGTGTTCATTCACGGCGGCCCCACCTCGGCCTGTTATCCCCTGTTCGACCCGCGTATCCAGTATTGGACCCAACGTGGCTTTGCCGTCGCCGATCTCAACTACCGCGGCAGCAGCGGCTATGGCCGGGCCTATCGGCAGGCGTTGCATTTGAATTGGGGCGTGGTGGATGTCGAGGACGCCTGCGCGGTGATCACGTATCTGGACGAACAAGGCCTGGTCGATGGCCGACGTGCGTTCATTCGCGGTGGCAGTGCCGGTGGCTACACGACGCTCTGTGCCCTGGCGTTCCATGATGTATTCCGGGCCGGCGCCAGCCTCTATGGCGTGAGCGATCCTGTCGCCCTCAGCCGTGCCACGCACAAGTTCGAAGGTGATTATCTGGACTGGCTGATCGGCGATCCGCAACAGGACGTCGAACGCTATCACGCCCGCACCCCGCTGTTGCACGCCGGGAACATCCGCGTGCCGGTGATCTTTTTCCAGGGTGAATTGGACGCCGTGGTGGTACCGCAGCAAACCCGCGACATGGTCAGTGCTTTACAGGCCAACCGCGTGGCGGTCGAGGCGCACTACTATCCCGATGAGCGCCATGGTTTTCGCAAGGCCGCGAACCAGGCCCATGCGCTGGAGCATGAGTGGTTGTTCTATCGCAAGGTGATGGATGGCCCCACATAGGGAGATGCCAAACCAATGTGGGAGCGAGCCTGCTCGTGATAGCAGTGGTCCAGTCAACATCCCTATCGACTGATACACCGCTATCGCGAGCAGGCTCGCTCCCACAGGGCTCCCAACAAATTTTTAAACTCGCGCCAGGTTCTCAGCGCTTGGCGATGATGTACACCGCATGGACGATGCCAGGGATATAACCCAACAACGTCAGCAGGATATTCAGCCAGAAAGCCCCGCCGAAGCCGACCTGCAGGAACACCCCCAGTGGTGGCAGCAGGATGGCGATAATGATGCGAATGAAATCCATGGATGACTCCCTGATCGACGATGGCCAAATTGCCACATAGCTCATTGACCCCAGACCGCTTGCCAGGGTTCAGTGAAACGCAACCAGAAGCAGCCCCGGTGGGGCGCCTGCCAGGAACAAAAAACGCAGGATCGGCATAGGGGACGGCCTTCACAGGCCGTTCCCCTGCCACACCACCCGGCATGCGGGTCCGCACCGGGCGGTTCGAGGGATTGAGGTCAGGAGAGACGCGGTAATCCCAAGCTGTCGAACCAAGCGATACTCAGCACACGATTCAGCTCATACCGGCTGTTGTTCCACCAACGGCGAGCATTCCCCGCGATCTTCTTCGCGACTTCCACACTCGCCCCCAGTGCCCGCAACGCCCGGTAGGTCGTCGTGCCACGCTTCCATTGCTTGAGCTGGATCGCTCGTAGTCGGTGTCGTATCCACTCGTCCAGCTCGCGCCAGACGGCTGGGGTTTGCGACAGTCCGAAATAAGCTTTCCAACCCAAAATGTAAAGGCGCAGATCATCGACGATCTGTTGCAAACTGCGACCACATGAGCGTCGGGTGTACCAGCGTATCCGCTGCTTGAACTGCTTTTGCGCTTTAAATGAGGCGGCTCGCTTGGCTTTGCCTTGAGAGGCCCAGAAGGCATATCCCAGAAACTTGCGACCAAACGCACTCGCCACCGCACTCTTGCTCTCGTTGACGCTCAAGTGCAGCTTTTCATACAGACGCTTCAGCAGAACCATCACTCGCTGCCCAGCCTTCTGGCTGCGAACATACACATTCGCATCGTCGGCATAGCGCACAAAGCAATGGCCTCGACGTTCAAGCTCTCGATCCACTTCGTCCAGCAGCACATTCGCCAGTAACGGCGACAGCGGGCCGCCTTGCGGCGCCCCCGTGCGGCTTTTCTCAACCGCACTGTTGATCAGCTCTCCCGCATCCAGATACGCTCGAACCAGTCGGATAACCGCCTGATCCGCAATCCGTTTGCGCAAACGGTCAATCAAGATGTCGTGGTCGACTCGGTCGAAGAACTTCTCCAGATCAACATCCACCATCACTCTGCGCCCTGAAGACACATGCCGCTGAGCCGCCAAAACGGCGTCCTGCGCACTGCGCCCCGGACGAAAGCCGTAGCTGTGTTCACTGAAGGTCGGATCGAGCTGTGGCTGCAAGACTTGCAGCAATGCTTGTTGAATCAACCGGTCGGTAACCGTTGGAATGCCCAACTTGCGTTCGCCGCCGTCAGGCTTGGGAATGACCACGCGCCGTACCGGGCTGGGCCGGTAGACGCCTGAAAGAAGCTGTTCGCAAATCGCAGGCCATCGGCTCTGCAAGTGTTCGGCAGTCTGCTCAATGTTCAGACCGTCGACTCCAGCAGCCCCTTTGTTGGCCCTGACTCGTTTCCAGGCCCGTTTCAGGTTCGCTCTCGCAAAGGCCCGTTCCAGCAGCCCTTGCCCTGCGTTGTAGGATTCATCTTGCGGGCAATTGACCTCGTCGCTGATGGAGGCACTCACGGCTTCACCGCTCGCGTCCCTCACATCCGCCCCGCGTTTGGCAGGCATCTGACTTCCGGTCTTTCGCATCAACATGGCCTATGACGCTTTCTCTCGTTCGGCCCTTCGTCAAAAAAAAAACTACTACGACCTCTGCTGACTTCTCGCTCCGGTTTGCACCGTCGCCCTTTCAGGCATAAGGCGAGATCTCCCCAGGTAAGAACGCAATCCTTCACCGCACAGCCGCCGGATCTACGCTGCCGCCCTTTGACCACAAGAGTTTCGCGGTTTTTGGCCCGCTTACCCTGGTCGGCTTCGCCTTATATCCGGTTCTTGTTCATCGGCTCACGGCTTCGCTCCACGCTTCCTCCCCACACTCGGTCACCCTCATGCAGTTGCGCTTCACTTCATTCGCTGTGGTCAGCTTACGGCGGGACTTTCACCCACAAGATTGCGCCCATGCTGGGCGCACCAAAAGAAAACCCCGCCGAAGCGGGGCTTTGCAGACTGTTTCCCTGACATCCATTTCACTCCGCCGTCCTGGCAGAATCCTACGTGTCCGTGTTGTTACTTTGCGCGTCCTGCGCTACATCCATGGAAGCTAGATTAGCCCTGGATCCAATCCGCCGATAGAGGGAAAACGCCAGCACGATGTGTAAGAGAATGCTTACACATCGTCATGATTTCAGAACTGGCCGGCTTCCAGCAGGAACAGCGACTCGCTGCCCGCCTTGACCGAAGCGCTCAAGGAATGAATACGCGGCAGCAGGCGGGCGAAATAGAATCGCGCCGTGCCCAGTTTGCTCGCGTAGAAATCATCCTGGCTTTCTTTGCCCAAGGCCGCCCTGGCCATCAGCGCCCACATGTAGGCATACGCGGTGTAGCCAAACGCCTGGAGGTACTCCACCGACGCCGCGCCGATTTCGTTCGGGTTGCTTTTCGCCCGGTCCAGCAGCCAGTCGGTCAACTCGTCCAGCGTGTCGACAGCGCTGTTCAACGGTTTGATGAACTCCGCCAGATCGCTGTTCGCGGTGGCCGTGAAGTGCCGGATTTCATCGGCAAACAACTTGTAGAACGCACCGCCGCTGCCGACGATCTTGCGCCCCACCAGGTCCAGCGCCTGGATACCGTTGGTGCCTTCGTAGATCTGGGTGATACGCACATCGCGCACCAGTTGCTCCTGGCCCCATTCACGAATGTAACCGTGGCCGCCGAACACCTGTTGACCATGGACGGTGGTTTCCAGGCCCAGGTCGGTCAGGAAGGCCTTCGCCACCGGTGTCAGCAACGCCACCAGGTCTTCGGCGCGCTTGCGCGTGACTGAGTCTTCGCTGAACTTGGCGGTATCGAGTTGCATCGCCACGTAGGTGGAAAATGCTCGACCGCCTTCGTTCGAGGCCTTCATCGTCAACAGCATCCGGCGCACGTCGGGGTGGACGATGATCGGGTCAGCGACCTTGTCCTTGTTCTGCGCACCGGTTGGTGAACGACTTTGCAGGCGGTCACGGGCATATTCGATGGCGTTCTGGTAGGAACGCTCACCGGAGGCCAGGCCCTGGATACCAACCCCCAGGCGCTCGTAGTTCATCATGGTGAACATCGCCGCCAGGCCTTTGTTAGGCTCGCCCACCAGATAACCCACGGCTTCGTCGAAGTTCATCACGCAGGTCGCGGACGCCTGGATGCCCATCTTGTGTTCGATCGACCCGCAGTTGGCCGCGTTGCGCGCGCCCAGGCTGCCGTCGGCATTGACCATGAACTTGGGCACCAGGAACAGCGAAATGCCCTTGGGGCCTGCCGGCGCGTCCAGCAGTTTCGCCAGCACCAGGTGAATGATGTTCTCGGTGAGGTCGTGTTCGCCGCCAGTGATGAAAATCTTCGTGCCACTGACCTTGTAGGAACCGTCGGCCTGGGGTTCGGCCTTGGTGCGGATGATCCCCAGGTCCGTACCGGCATGAGGCTCGGTCAGGCACATGGAACCGGCCCAGACGCCGGCGTACATGTTCGGCAAGTACGCCGCTTTCAGTTCTTCGCTGGCGTGGGCATTGATCGACAGGCAGGCGCCGGCGGTCAGCATCGGGTACAAGCCGAAAGACAGGCTGGCGGAGTTGACCATTTCCTCGACCTGGGCCGAAACGGCCTTGGGCATGCCCATGCCGCCGTACACCGGGTCACCGCCGACACCGACCCAACCGCCTTCAGCGTAAGTCTTGTAGGCCTGTGGGAAACCTGCCGGCGTAGTGACGGCGCCGTCGGCCCAGTGGCAACCTTCTTCGTCAGCGGCGCGGCTGAGGGGCGCGATGCTTTTGCTGGTGACTTTGCCGGCTTCTTCAAGGATCGCTTCGACCGTTTCAGCATCCACGGTGTCGGCCAACGCCGGCAATTGGGCCCAGAGTTTCGCGACCTCGAACACTTCATTGAGGACGAAGCGCATATCGCGCAGGGGCGCTTTGTAGTCAGCCATGGCAAACCTCGCAGGATCTAAACAGTTGGTTCGTAAAAGACGGTTTTCGCAATGACCTGAGTGTACCTCAACAACTTTTGCGACACATAGGGTCAACCCATGACCGTTTTGTTATTTTTAGTCATAAAGCAAGATCGCAGGCTTCGCCAGCTCCTACAGGGAATACACATTTCCATGTAAGAACTGGCGAAGCCTGCGATCTGTTGGCATTTTCTCTAAATCAAAGCGCAAACAACTCCGCCGGCAGCTTCATCAGGCAATCACTCCCGGCCTCGACGGCAGCCCGATGGGCGGTCGTGCGCGGCAGCAGGCGCTTGAAGTAAAACTCACACGTCGCCAATTTGGCCCGGCAAAAATCGTCGTCTCCAGTGCCACTGTCGAGTTGCGCCTGGGCCACCAAGGCCATGCGCAACCACAGGTAGGCCAGGATGATGTAGCCGCTGTACATCAGGTAATCCACCGAAGCGGCGCCCACTTCGTCCGGGTTTTTCATGGCAGCCATGCCGACCCGGGTGGTCAGTTCGCCCCATTGCTGGTTGAGCCCATCGAGTTGCTCGACGTAATCCTTGAGCTGCGGATGCCTGGCATTCGCGACGCAGAATTTGTGGACGATCCGGGTAAAACCACGCAACAGCTTGCCCTGGCTACCCAGCACCTTGCGCCCCAGCAGATCCAGGGCCTGGATGCCATTGGTGCCCTCGTAGATCGGCGCGATGCGGCAATCTCGCACCAACTGCTCCATGCCCCACTCACGAATGAAGCCGTGACCGCCAAACACTTGCATGCCGTGGTTGGTCACCTCCAGCCCGGTGTCGGTCATGAAGGCCTTGCAGATCGGGGTGAGGAACGCCAGCAGGTCCTCGGCCTCCTGGCGGGCGGTTTCGTCCGCGCCCAGGTGCGCGGTATCGAGCAATTGCGCGGTGAAATACGTCAGCGCCCGGTTGCCTTCGTTGAAGGCTTTCATGGTCAGCAACATCCTGCGCACATCGGGATGGACGATGATCGGGTCGGCGACCTTTTCCGGCGCCTTGGGGCCGGTCAGCGCGCGCATCTGCAAACGGTCGTTGGCGTATTTGATCGCGCCCTGGAAGCTCGCCTCGCCCAGGCACAGGCCCTGCATGCCGGTGCCGAGCCGGGCGTGGTTCATCATGGTGAACATGCAATTGAGGCCCTTGTTCGGCTCTCCGATCAGGAACCCCTTAGCCCCATCGAAATTCAGAACGCAGGTGGCCGATGCCTTGATGCCCATCTTGTGTTCGATCGAACCACAGGACACGCCATTGCGCGCCCCGGCCTCACCCGTGGTGTCGGGCAGGAACTTGGGCACGATGAACAACGAGATGCCTTTGGTCCCGGCGGGGGCGTCCGGCAACTTGGCCAGCACCAGGTGGATGATGTTATCGCTCATGTCGTGTTCGCCGGCGGAAATGAAGATCTTGCTGCCGGAGATCGCGTAGCTGCCGTCGGCCTGGGGCACGGCGCGGGTCTTGATGATACCCAGGTCGGTGCCGCAGTGGGCTTCGGTCAGGCACATGGTGCCGGTCCACTGGCCGGCGGTGAGTTTGCTCAGGTAGGTCTGTTTCTGTTCTGCCGTGCCGTGGGCGTGAATCGCCGACATGGCGCCGTGAGTCAGGCCCGGGTACATGCCCCAGGAGGTGTTGCTGGAGCCGATCATCTCGCTGATGACCAGGCCCAGGGAGCTGGGCAATCCTTGGCCACCATACGCCGGATCTGCCGCCAAGCCGTGCCAGCCGCCTTCCACGTACTGTGCGAAAGCCTGCTTGAAGCCTGTCGGCGTGGTGACTACGCCGTTGTCGAAATGGCAACCTTCTTCGTCACCGGAGCGATTGAGCGGCGCCAGCACGTTTTCGCAGAACCTGGCGCCTTCCTCGAGGATCGCGCTGACCATGTCCGGGCTGGCATCGCTGGCACCCAGCTCGGCATAACGGTCATGGAAATCGAAGACGTGATCGATCAGAAAGCGCATGTCGCGCAGCGGGGCTTTGTACTCGGGCATGGTGGTTTTCTCCGGTAGCAGATCGTTGCAACCTACTGCCGGCCACCGAGGCCCACAATCACAGTCCAGACGCTGAATGCGCCGTCATCACTCAACCCGCGGCAGTCTCCATGCGCACCGCACCGCGGCGGTTCTGCCCGAAGGCAACCACACAGTTACGCCCCGCGCCCTTGGCGTTATACAGCGCCTGGTCGGCGGACTTGAGCACTTCTTCAGGCGTGCGTTGCTCGAGGCGTTCCGCGACGCCGATGCTGACCGTCACCGAGACGCTGGATGCACCGGCGCCAGAACGGCGCTGACGGCCTTGTTGATCATCCTGGGGGCGACTGTCGGGGTTGCGCAGCTGGATGGCGTACGTCTCGATAGACTGGCGGATGACTTCCAGGTGGGGCATGCACTCGTCGATGGTCTTGCCGGCGAACACCAGGGCAAATTCCTCACCGCCGTAGCGATACGCCCTACCGCCACCGCCGATTTTCGACAATTTGCTGGCCACCAGGCGCAGGACCTGGTCACCCACATCGTGGCCGTGGGTGTCGTTGAATTTCTTGAAGTGGTCCACATCACTCATCGCCAGCACGTAATTGCGCCCCAGACGCTGCATGCGTTCGTTCAGCGCCCGACGGCCCGGCAGGCCGGTGAGTTCGTCACGGAAGGCCATTTGATAAGCCTCATGGGCGACCGCCGCGGCGATCATCAACATCACCTGGCTGCACATGATGTTCAGGGTGAAAGGCAGGATGAAGGTTTTCGGCAACATCCAGAACAACCCCAGCACCCCCACCAATTGCGCAGCATGCAATGGCCGGGGGTTGCGCCAGTATTGCCAGGCCAGCAGCAGGAACGCGGCGGCGAACATCGGGTAAGACAATTGGATCAAGCTCATCCAGGCGCCGTGCAACGCCGGCCAGCGGATTTCCGAAAGCCACAACAGCAAGGCTTGGGGGAAACTCTGCTCCAGGGCCAGTGCCACGCTGCCAAAGATCAGCAACACCGCGAACCGCGCCACCATGTCCTGGAACAGATGGGTGCGCTCCTGCCACGCCGCAAACAACCCGAACAACAGTGGCAGCAACAGGCAGACGAGATGGAACACCACCGCCGCGTCTTCGCGCACCTTGCCGTTATCGCGATAGAAGTCAGTCTGGGTGTCCAGCAGGAAATAGGCGATGTACACCGTGACCATCAGAAACAGTTCACGTTGACGTCGGTAGACCGCGCAATACGCCCCGCCCAACAACAACACCAGCGTCGGGAGCACGTTGAACAGCGAGGTGAAGAAAACGTTGAGATCCTTGACGTAGGCAGCCGCAAGCCCCGCCAGCAACAGCAGCAATGACGGTAGGAAATGGCTTAGACGTACAGCGGAAGAACGCGGCAAGGGTAAAGCTCCAACCCGGCTGATCAAAGATGGCATTGTGCCTTCAACTGGAGCAGTAAGGCACGCGAGATGTGACAGATGTCACACTGCCATCGCTGTAACGGCAGAGGGGACGGTTTTCTTAGGGTCGAGTTGGATGAATATTGTTTCAGGATCCTAGTTGATCCCTGTGGGAGCGAGCTTGCTCGCGATAGCGGTGTGTCAGCCATGAAGCTACTGACTGAACAAACGCCATCGCGAGCAAGCTCGCTCCAACAAGGGCCTGCGGTGGATACAGATTTTGCGACAGACATGAAAAAGCCGCTGCTCCCGAAGAAGCAGCGGCTTTTGGAAGCACCGCGTGAGGCTTAGTAGCCCAGCGCGAAGTCCTCTTCCTTCATGTCCATCAGGTTGTTGGCGCCCGACAGCATGGTTGCCACGTGGGTACGGGTACGCGGCAGGATGCGCTGGAAGTAGAAGCGCGCGGTCTGCAGCTTGGCGGTGTAGAAGGCTTCTTCAGTGGTGCCGGCTGCGAGTTTTTCCGCCGCCAGGCGTGCCATGTCGGCCCAGAAGTAGGCCAGGCAGGCGTAACCGGAGTACATCAGGTAGTCCACCGACGCCGCGCCGACTTCTTCGCGATCCTTCATGGCCGCCATACCGACCTTCATGGTCAGCTCGCCCCATTCCTTGTTCAGCGCAGCCAGGGGTTCTACGAACTCCTTGACCGCTTCGTTGCCTTCGTTGCCCTGGCAGAACTTGTGGACGATCTTGGTGAAGCCCTTGAGTGCCTCGCCCTGGGTCATCAGCACTTTACGGCCCAGCAGGTCGAGGGCCTGGATGCCAGTGGTGCCTTCGTACAACATCGAGATACGGCTGTCGCGAACGTTCTGCTCCATGCCCCACTCGGCGATGAAACCGTGGCCGCCATAGATCTGCACGCCGTGGTTGGCCGATTCGAAGCCAACTTCAGTCATGAACGCCTTGGCGATCGGCGTCATGAACGCCAGCAGCGCATCGGCCTTTTTCTTCTCTTCTTCATCCACGCCGTACTTGACGATGTCGACCTGCTTGGCGGTGAAGTAGACCATCGCCCGGTTACCTTCGGCGAAGGCCTTCATGGTCAGCAGCATGCGACGCACGTCAGGGTGGACGATGATCGGGTCGGCGGCTTTGTCTGGCGCTTTCGGGCCAGTCAGGGAACGCATTTGCAGGCGATCGCGGGCATATTTCAGGCCGCCCTGGAAGCCGATCTCGGCGTGGGCCAGGCCTTGCAGTGCGGTGCCCAGGCGTGCGGTGTTCATGAAGGTGAACATGCAGTTCAGGCCTTTGTTCGCCGGGCCGATCAGGTATCCGGTGGCCGCGTCGAAGTTCATCACGCAGGTGGCGTTACCGTGGATGCCCATCTTGTGTTCCAGGGAACCGCAGCTCACCGCGTTGCGCTGGCCGATGGAGCCGTCGGCGTTAGGCAGGAACTTGGGAACGATGAACAGCGAAATGCCCTTGGTACCCGCCGGTGCGTCCGGCAGGCGTGCCAGCACGATGTGGACGATGTTGTCGGCCATGTCGTGCTCACCGGCCGAAATGAAGATCTTCGTCCCGGAAACCTTGTAGGAACCGTCGGCCTGAGGCTCAGCCTTGGTGCGCAGCATGCCCAGGTCGGTGCCGCAGTGCGGTTCGGTCAGGCACATGGTGCCGGTCCATTCGCCGGAAACCAGCTTGGTCAGGTAAGCCTCTTGCTGTTCGGGCGTACCGTGTTCGGAAATCGTGTTCATCGCGCCATGGGACAGGCCCGGGTACATGCCCCACGACCAGTTGGCTTCACCGACCATCTCGCTGACCGCCAGGCCCAGGGATTCCGGCAAGCCTTGACCACCGTGCTCGACGTCGTGGGCCAGGCTTGGCCAGCCGCCTTCGACGAATTGCTTGTAGGCTTCCTTGAAGCCAGTCGGGGTCTTCACGCCGGACTCGCTCCAGGTGCAACCTTCGATGTCGCCCACGCGGTTCAGCGGAGCCAGCACCTGCTCACAAAACTTGGCGCCTTCTTCGAGAATGGCGTCAACCATGTCCGGAGTTGCGTCCTGGCAAGCCGGAAGGCTCTGATAATGCGCTTCGTAACCGAGCAGTTCGTCACGAACGAAGCGAATATCACGCAAGGGGGCCTTGTAGTCAGGCATAGCGATAAACCTCTGCTGATGTAACCGGGAATGAACGACCGCGTGGATTTGTTGTAGCGGTCAAACAGTTGTTTGAAACATACGTTTACGCCCAAATCTTGTCAAGCGCCGATCCGTTACCGCTCGTCCCATGCGTGGAATTCAAGAATGGACGAACCGCCTTCGCACCCACGCCATGACTGTCGACCCTGACAGGTTCGGCGTTGGGAAAAAACTGATGTACTGCTCCTGAGGCAGCAGAGCCGGGCCGTTCCGGTTCAGATTAGTTCCGATTGGAGGAAAGCGACATGGACACTCAATCCACAGGTAGCGACCCGACGCATGCGCCAGGCGAAATAGATCCGTCTTTCGGTAAAGAAGGTTCCATCCAATTCGATGTACGAGGCATTGCCACTGCCATTGTTTCCGACGAGGACGGCAAACTGGTCTTTGCCTTGGGGCTCTATAATCGTTTTGCGCTGATGCGCTACCTCCCTGACGGAACCAAGGACGAGACGTTCAACGAGATCGTTTGGAATTTCCGAGATGGCGACGGGAGCTTGCCAACGCGCGTACTGCTGCAAGAGGACCGAAAAATCCTCCTGATCGGAGGGTCACCCAGGGGGGCTGAGTGGAGCCCGGCGGCCGTGCGTTTTTTTAGTAATGGCGGCCATGACCTTGTATTTGGCCGCAAAGTCCTCGCTGGTCCGGTCAATGCCAATAGTGGCGCAGCCTGGATTCAAAAGTATGTGGATGGCTGCCTGCAAAAAGATCAACGAATACTGATTTGTGCCACTTACCATCTTCTCCGTAATGAGGAAAAACCGGAAGCAACGCTTAGCCGCCTGTTTTGCCTGGAACCCAATGGGGATCCCGACACTGGCTTCGGTGAAGGCCGTGGCTTCATCGATATTCGATTCCATGACTACGCAAGTTTCGCCTGCGATGTGCAGATCCAAAGTGATAGCAAGATCATCGTGGCTGGCAGTTGGCGACGTCTGGACGAACAGCGAAGGACACGAACCGTCGCTCGCTACATGCCAACAGGCGAACTGGACGCTAGCTTCGGTAATGGCGGTTTCGCCGATATACCGGTTGAAGACCAGATCGGGCAGTCAATCTCTGAACGAGGTTTTAGACCAGATATCGTCAGCCGTGTACGGGTCCTGGATGACGACAAGATTCTCATCACAGGTTACGCAAAAGGTCTTGACGCAATGGACAATGGTTTACTCGTCAGGATGGAGGCGAACGGAGGGCTCGATGGAAGCTTCAACAATGGCGCACCTTTGTTGATTGCCCGCGAGCTAAATGACTTGCACCTCAACTCCCTTGCCGTACAACCCGACGGCAAAATTGTCGTTGTGGGTAGGGGCATGATGGCAGGTAAAGCCATGCAACAGTACGAACGCGTGAGTCCAAGTGGGGAAATAGAAGGCTTCTGGAGAGGCCATAGCCTTGGAGACCTTGTCGACGTGACCATTCAACCCAGCGGACGCGTAGTTGCTTCAGGCAGTATCGAAACCTCGAACATGAATCCGTCTCCAGCCGTGTGGGGTTACCTGGGAAGCTGAAGACTTGGCAGGCAAAAACACCCAATGGCCCTGAAGCCATTGGGTGTCATTTATTCAGCACTGAAGGACTGGTACGAAAAGTTCAGGCAAAGGTATCGATCAACGTACCGAGCATTTCGTCGGATGCCTTGGCGACGTTCACGCCCAGTTGCACCTGGAACTTGCCTTGGGACAGTTCGACCATGTTGCTGGCCAGGTCCGACTGCTGGCTACGATCCACAGAACGCAGGCGATCGACCTGGACGTCGGACGACTGGCTGGTGACCGAACGCTCGATCGTATTGTTGGCGATCTGGCTGGAGGCCTGATCGACGCGGTTCTGCCCTGTCTGAATCGTGCTCAGACCGGCATAGAACGCGGTACTTCCTGAAATTTCCATGGAAGAGCTCGTCTTCTTGAAGGGTCGACAATGGTCATTGAAGCAGAACCCCCAGGAAAAGACCCGACAAAAACACTAATAGCACAGTGCCTTGTCATAGTGAAAACCTTCCCTTGGATGATTAATCCAGCAGATCCAGGTGCAGGTGCGCAGCCACGATATCGGCAGTGATGCCTTTGACCCTCGGTACTCGCCCCAGGCAAGGCGCCGGGAGGCGTTCGGCCAGGGTGGCGAGGTTTTCTTCCAGGCGCGAGGTCTTGGGATCGATGATGTTCGCCACCCAACCGGCCAGCTGCAGGCCGTCCCGGGCGATGGCCTCAGCGGTCAGCAACGCATGGCTGATGCACCCCAGGCGCACGCCCACCACCAGGATCACCGGCAGGCCCAGGGCCATTGCCAGGTCCGATAGATTATCCTGATCGGCCAACGGCACACGCCAGCCCCCCGCGCCCTCTATCAAGGTGAAATCGGCCTCCAGGGCCAGCACCTCACGCATGGGCCCCAGCAAGGATTGCACCGTCAGCGCCACGCCGGCTTCCCGGGCAGCCAGGTGTGGCGCAATGGCCGGCTCGAATGCCAGCGGATTGACCTGGGCATACTCAAGCGGCACCGAACACTCGGCCAGCAGCGCCAGGGCATCGGCATTGCGCAGGCCCTTGGGCGTGACTTCGCAACCGGAGGCCACGGGCTTGCCGGCGGCGGTGCTCATACCGGCCTGTCGCGCGGCGTGCAGCAGGCCTGCCGCGACGGTGGTCTTGCCCACGTCGGTGTCAGTGCCGGTAATGAAATAGGCCTGGCTCATAGCGGTTTCTCCAAAACGGCGTAGACCACCTGGTAAGTCGCCGGCAGTCCCTGCGCCTGACGAAACTGCTCATAGGCTTCAACCAGTGCCAGGATCCGCGCCCGGCCGGTCAAGCCGCCGGGGCGACCGGGGTTCAGATTGTGGGCGCCCAAGGCTTTCAATTCGTGAGTCAGACTGCGCACGTCGGGGTAATGCAACACATGGGGACGGTTTTCAAGACTGACGACATTCAGCCCGCTGGCCGTGCAAAGGTGCTGATACGTCTCGAACCCACGGAAACGGTTGACGTGCACCAAGCCATCCACCTGACGCCAACTGTCGCGCAATTCGTACAAAGTGCCTACGCAGAGGCTGGTGAAGGCAAACACCCCACCCGGTTTCAACACACGATGGGCCTCGCTCAGCACCGCGGCAAAATCCGCACACCACTGCACCGCCAGGCTGGAGAACACCAGGTCGCAGCTCGCCGCTTGCAAAGGCAACCGCTCAGCATCACCGGCGACAAAATGCGCGGCGCCGCCTTGGGGACGAGCATGGTTGAGCATGCCTTCGGCGATGTCCAACGCCAGGCCGGTCGCCTCACCGAAGCGCGCGCCCAGGGCCCGGGTGAAATAACCAGTGCCGCAGCCTAGGTCCAACCAACGTTGCGGCACGAAAGAGGGCGGCAAACGGCCGAGCAATTGCTGGCCGACGTCGCGCTGCAGTTCGGCCACGCTGTCATAGCTGGTCGCCGCCCGGGAAAACGAGGCTGCCACCTGACGCTTGTCGGGCAAGGCACCGGGCAATTTGGGAAGAGACAAATCAGTCATCGCCGGACTCATGCAAAAAAGCCTGGATCGCCCCCGCGACACCGTGCGGGTCCTCCAGAAGGAATCCGTGGCCGGCCTGTTCGATCAGGCCGATTTCAACATCCGGCAGCAAGACCAGCAACTCAGTCGCAGCTTCGGCCGGCACCAGCGCATCGAGTCCGGCGAACAGATGCAGTTGCGGACCGCGAAAGCTCTGCAGCGCGGCGCGTGTGTCCAGTTGCGCCAGTACTTCAAGCCCAGCCATCAAGACCTCCGGCGATGTACTCGGCGCCCCGGCCAATAACAACCGCGACAACCCGCGTGGATCGCTGCAGCCTTGGGCGCACAACAAACTGAAGCGCTTGAGGGTCTGGCGTGGATCGGCCGCACAGCCGGCAAGAAAGCCATCGAAGGTTTCGCCGTCCATCGCGCTCGGCCATTGCTCATGGGCGACAAAAGACAGATTGCTCGCCAGGGTCAGCAGGCCGCAACAGCGCTCACCCCGACGCGCCGCCAGCGCCGAGGCCAGCATGCCGCCCAGGGACCAACCGCCCAGCCAGGCGTCCTGGGGCACGGTGGCGTCCAGTTCTTCGAGCCATTCATCGGGGTCGTTCGATAGCAGCGCCGGCAACGGTTCGATTTCCACGCGCAGGTGTTCGTCGAGCCCTTGCAACGCCGCCGCCAGCGGTTCCAGCGGTGAAACGCCCAAGCCCCAGCCTGGCAGCAATATCAGTCGATCACGCATCGCTTGGCTCCGGTCCCAACAGGGCAAAACACTCGGCCAGTGCATTCAACAATAGCTGCACCTGGGCCTCGCTGTGGGCGGCGGTCAGCGTCACGCGCAAACGGGCGCTGCCAGCCGGTACGGTGGGTGGACGGATAGCCGTGACCATCAGCCCGCGTTCACGCAGCATTTGCGACAAACGCATGGCCCGTCCCGCATCGCCGATCAGGATCGGCTGAATCGGCGTGAAGCTGTCCATCAATTGCAGGCCGATCTGCTCCGCGCCCTGACGGAACTGACGAATCAGCACCTGCAAGTGCTCGCGCCGCCAATGCTCGCTGCGCAGCAGCTCAAGACTCTTGAGCGTGGCGCAGGCCAGGGCCGGCGGTTGGCTGGTGGTGTAGATATAGGGGCGAGCGAACTGGATCAGGCTTTCAATCAGTTCTTCACTGCCGGCGACAAACGCCCCGGCGGTACCAAAGGCCTTGCCCAGGGTGCCCACCAGCACCGGCACGTCATCCTGGCTCAAGCCAAAATGCTCGACGATACCGCCGCCATGGGCCCCGAGCGGGCCAAAGCCGTGGGCATCGTCGACCATCAGCCAGGCGCCCTTGGCCTTGGCTTCACGGGCCAGGGCCGGCAGGTCGGCAATATCGCCGTCCATGCTGAATACGCCGTCGGTGACCACCAGGGTATTGCCGGTGGCTTTCTCCAGGCGGCTGGCCAAACTTTGGGCATCGTTGTGCAGGTAACGGTTGAAACGCGCACCGGACAACAGCCCGGCGTCGAGCAGCGAGGCATGATTGAGGCGGTCTTCCAGTACCGTATCGCCCTGCCCCACCAGCGCCGTGACGGCGCCGAGGTTGGCCATGTAGCCGGTGGTGAACAACAACGCACGCGGGCGGCCGGTCAGGTCGGCCAAGGCTTCTTCCAAGGCGTGATGAGGGCTGCTGTGGCCGATCACCAAATGGGAGGCGCCTCCCCCGACACCCCAACGGAGCGCCCCGGCGCGCCAGGCTTCGATCACTTGCGGGTGATTGGCCAGGCCCAGGTAATCGTTGTTGCAGAACGCCAGCAACGGCTGGCCGTCCACCACCACTTCCGGGCCCTGCGGGCTTTCGAGCAGCGGGCGCTGGCGATAGAGGTTGTCGGCACGACGGGCAGCCAGGCGTGCGGCGAGATCGAAGGGCATGCAGGCCTCGGGGTGAACTACTTATTTGAGACGGGATGAAATCCCCTGTGGGAGCGGGCTTTTGTGGGAGCAAAGCTTGCTCCCACAAAAGCCCGCTCCCACACTTGGTTTTGCGTCAACTCAAACAGCGGCGTTATAGAACTGCTCGCTGCTCTTCTGCTCCACCAGCGCCTGTTCAATCGCCGCCTGGTGCACTTCGTCGGCATGTTCTTCGCGGGCTTCGGGCTGGATGCCCAGGCGTGCGAACAACTGCATGTCCTTGTCGGCTTGCGGGTTGGCGGTGGTCAACAGCTTGTCGCCGTAGAAAATCGAGTTGGCACCGGCAAAAAATGCCAGGGCCTGCATCTGCTCGTTCATCGCTTCACGGCCGGCGGACAGGCGCACATGGGACTGGGGCATCATGATCCGCGCCACGGCGAGCATGCGGATGAAATCGAATGGGTCGACGTCCTCGGCATTCTCCAGCGGCGTGCCAGCGACTTTGACCAGCATGTTGATCGGCACCGATTCCGGGTGCTCTGGCAGGTTCGCCAGTTGGATCAGCAGATTGGCGCGGTCGTCCAGGGATTCGCCCATGCCGAGGATGCCGCCGGAGCAGATCTTCATCCCCGAATCACGCACATAGGCCAGGGTTTGCAGGCGCTCGCTGTAGGTGCGGGTGGTGATGATGCTGCCGTAGAACTCCGGCGAGGTATCGAGGTTGTGGTTGTAGTAGTCCAGCCCGGCCTGGGCCAGCGCTTCGGTCTGTTCCTGGTCGAGGCGGCCCAGGGTCATGCAGGTTTCCAGACCCATGGCCTTCACGCCTTTGACCATTTCCAGCACGTACGGCATGTCTTTGGCCGACGGGTGCTTCCAGGCCGCGCCCATGCAGAAACGGGTCGAACCGATGGCCTTGGCCCGTGCAGCCTCTTCGAGGACCTTCTGCACTTCGAGCAATTTCTCTTTATCCAGGCCGGTGTTGTAGTGACCGGACTGCGGACAATATTTGCAATCTTCCGGGCACGCGCCGGTCTTGATCGACAGCAGCGTGGAAACCTGGACGCGATTGGCGTCGAAGTGCGCGCGGTGCACGGTCTGCGCCTGGAACAACAGGTCATTGAATGGCTGGACGAAGAGTGCTTTGACTTCGGCCAAAGACCAGTCATGACGCAGGTTGGCAGTGGTGCTGGCGCTCATGGGCATTTCCTTGATTATGCTTGGCTGGCGCCTGGGGCATGGAATACCCACAGGCGCGACACGGATGTTCGGCATATTTAAGGAAGAGTCATGCGCTGTCAACCACGACACAAAGGACCGGTTTACATCTGGTTAAAAAACAAACAATTCTGTCTACTGTGTGGCGAAAGCACCGATACGCCACAACCTATCTGCACGCCCTGTGAAAGCGAGCTGCCCTGGCTCGGCGATCAATGCAGCGTCTGCGCCTTGCCGCTGCCCATGGCTGGACTGCGTTGCGGACAATGCGCCTCGCAACCGCCGGCCTTCGAACGGGTCCTGGCGCCCTGGGCCTACGACTTTCCGGTGGACAGCCTGATCACCCGCTTCAAGCACCAGGCGAAATGGCCCCTGGGCCGGCTGATGGGCGAACTGCTGGCGCAGTCGCTGCAGCATCATTTCGACGAAGGGCTGGAACGGCCCGACGCACTGGTACCAGTGCCACTGGCGACCCGTCGTTTGCGCCAGCGCGGTTTCAACCAGGCAGCGCTGCTGGCCCGCTGGCTCAGCGGGCCGTTGGCGATCCCTTGCGAAGAACACTTGCTGCGACGCACCCAGGACACCCCCGCCCAACAGGCACTCGATGCCAGGGCCAGGCGGCGAAACCTGTGTCAGGCCTTTGCCCTGGCGCCCCAGGCTGCGTTGCGCAACCGTCACCTGGCGTTGGTCGACGACGTGCTCACCACGGGCGCCACCGCCCAGGCATTGGCCGCCCTGCTGCTCGATGCCGGCGCCGCACGGGTCGATGTGTATTGCCTGGCGCGCACGCCGAAACCCGGAGAGTCGGCTTGACGCGCCGCGTCCAAGGCGCCAACGTCCGTCCATCAGCCATTGCCCGCAGTTTTCCGTCATGTCATTGCCCACGCTTCTGACCCAGCACATCGTTCGGCGCCCGCAACGCATCGCCCTGTTGCAGCACATCGCCGAACAAGGCTCGATCACCCGCGCCGCCAAGAGCGCGGGCCTGAGCTACAAGGCGGCGTGGGATGCCATCGATGAGTTGAACAACCTGGCGGACCAACCGTTGGTGGAACGCAGCGTCGGCGGCAAGGGCGGCGGCGGCGCCAAGTTGTCGGAGGAAGGCCAACGCGTGCTGCGCCTGTATCAGCGCCTGCAAGCGCTGCAGGCGCAACTGCTGGAGGCGAGCGAGGATGCCGGCGACCTGGGCCTGCTCAGTCGCCTGATGCTGCGCACCAGCGCCCGTAATCAATTGCATGGCAAGGTCCTGGGCATCGAGGCCCAGGGGCACAACGACCGGATACGCCTGGAGCTGGCCCGGGGCCTGGTCATCGAAGCCCAGATTACCCACGACAGCACGCGGCGCCTGGAGCTGGATGTCGGCACCGACGTGGTGGCGCTGATCAAGGCTGGCTGGCTGGAGTTGCACCCTGTCGAGCAAGCGGAAAAACCGGGGATCAATACGCTGCGCGGCATGATCGAACAGGTCGACGCAGCCGAAGACGGCCCCAGCGAAGTGCGCATCGGCCTGCCCAATGGCCAGACGTTGTGTGCCCTGGCCGAGCCGCTCGAGCTACAAAAGCAGAATCTGGAAGGCGGCTCACCGGTGCAAGTGAGGTTTTCAGCGACAAATGTGCTGCTCGGCACACCGTTGTAGCGCGCTGCAACAATAGTTTCATCGACCCGCTTTAAGGTGACTGCCAAAACCAGCAGGGAGCCTGATGATGAGCCTATTAGAAGAAAACCAATCCACCGACCTGGAAAAGATCGTCGGCCTGAGCCGTCGCAGCTTCATCAGCGCCGGCGCCCTGTGCGGCGCGGCGATGTTCCTGGGCGGCAACCTGCTGAGCCGCAGCGTCCTGGCCGCCGCCGTGAGCGAAGGCAACAGCCGCCTGCTGGGCTTCAACAGCATCGCCGCCGCCACGGCCGACACCATCACGTTGCCGCCAGGCTACAAATCCTCGGTGCTGATCAGTTGGGGCCAGCCGCTGCAGAAAAATGCACCGGCCTTCGACCCCAGTGGCAACGGCACCGCCCGTGCACAGGAAGTGCAGTTCGGCGACAACAACGACGGCATGAGCCTGTTCCCGTTCCCCGGCGACAATAACCGGGCGCTGATGGCGATCAACAACGAGTACACCAACTACCAATACCTGTTCCCTCACGGCGGCCAGCCGCAGTCGGCCGAGGACGTGCGCAAGGCCCAGGCCAGCGAAGGGGTGTCGGTGATCGAGATCCAGCGTCGTCGCGGCCAGTGGCAGTTCGTCCAGGAGTCGCGCTACAACCGCAGAATCCACGGCAACACACCGATTCGCCTGCGTGGCCCGGCCGCCGGTCACGACCTGCTGAAAACCAGTGCCGACAAGAGTGGCAAGAAAGTCCTGGGGACTTTCCAGAACTGCGCCAACGGCATGACGCCATGGGGTACTTACCTGACCTGCGAAGAAAACTTCACTGACTGCTTCGGCAGCAGCAAGTCAGACCTGCAGTTCGACGCGGCACAGAAACGCTATGGCGCCACCGTCGCCAGCAGTGAAATCAACTGGCACTTGCACGACCCGCGCTTTGACCTGGCGAAAAACCCCAACGAACTCAATCGCCACGGCTGGGTAGTGGAAATAGACCCGTTCGATCCGCAATCCACTCCGGTAAAACGCACCGCCCTGGGCCGTTTCAAACACGAAAACGCCGCCCTGGCGCAGACCAATGACGGTCGCGCCGTGGTGTACATGGGCGATGATGAACGTGGCGAATTCATCTACAAGTTCGTCAGCCGCGAGCGCATCAATCACCGCAATGCCAAGGCCAATCGCAACCTGCTGGACCATGGCACCTTGTACGTGGCGCGCTTCGATGCCGGCGACGGCAACCCGGACCATCCGAAAGGCCAGGGCCAGTGGATCGAGCTGACCCATGGCAAAAACGGTCTCGACGCCAGCAGCGGGTTTGCCGACCAGGCCGAAGTACTCATCCATGCACGCCTGGCCGCCAGCGCCGTTGGCGCTACCCGCATGGACCGCCCGGAGTGGATCGTGGTCAGCCCCAAGGATGGCCAGGTCTATTGCACCCTGACCAACAACTCCAAGCGCGGCGACGCCGGCCAACCGGTGGAGGGACCTAACCCTCGGGCCAAGAACGTCTATGGGCAGATCCTGCGCTGGAAAACCGACCGCGACGATCACGCCTCCAAGACCTTCGCCTGGGACCTGTTCGTGGTCGCCGGCAACCCGACGGTACACGCCGGCACGCCGAAAGCCGGATCGTCCAACATCAACCCGCAGAACATGTTCAACAGTCCCGATGGCCTGGGCTTCGACAAAGGCGGGCGGCTGTGGATACAGACCGACGGCGACTCGAGCAACGCCGGTGACTTTGCCGGCATGGGTAACAACCAGATGCTTTGCGCCGACCCCAACAGCGGTGAAATCCGCCGTTTCATGGTCGGGCCGGTGGGCTGCGAAGTGACCGGAATCAGCTTCTCGCCGGACTACAAGGCTATGTTCGTCGGGATCCAGCATCCCAGCGGTGGCTCAACCTTCCCCGAGCACCTGCCCAACGGCAAGCCACGGTCTTCGGTGATGGTGATTACCCGTGAGGATGGCGGGGTCATCGGCGCCTGACACTGATCGTTCCCACGCTCTGCGTGGGAATGCAGCCAGGGACGCTCCGCGTCCCCAAAGCGTAACGCGGAGCGTCACATGAGGCGTTCCCACGCAGAGCGTGGGAACGATCACCGACAGCCACCACCTATCTGCCTCTGTCTGCGCTACCATGCTGGGCCGGACGCGGCAGCCCTGCCGCTGCGCAGGAGTCAGCATGTCCCATCCGTTTGAAACCCTCACGCCCGACCTGGTACTTGATGCCGTTGAAAGCATCGGTTTCCTCAGCGACGCCCGCGTGCTGGCCCTCAACAGCTACGAGAACCGCGTCTATCAGGTCGGCATCGAAGATTCCGAGCCGCTGATCGCCAAGTTCTATCGTCCTCAGCGCTGGACCAACGAAGCGATCCTGGAAGAGCACAGCTTTACCTTCGAGCTGGCCGAATACGAAGTACCCGTGGTCGCGCCGCTGATCCACAACGGCACCAGCCTGCACGAACACGTCGGGTTTCGTTTCACCCTGTTTCCCCGTCGCGGCGGCCGTGCACCGGAGCCGGGCAACCTCGATCAGCTCTATCGCCTGGGACAATTGCTCGGGCGCCTGCACGCCGTCGGCGCGACCCGTCCGTTCGAACATCGTGAAGCCCTGGGCGTGAAGAATTTCGGCCACGATTCGCTGGCCACCGTGCTGGCAAGCGGCTTCGTCCCGCGTAGCTTGCTGCCGGCCTACGAGTCGGTCGCCCGGGACCTGCTCAAGCGCGTCGAAGAGGTCTACGCCGCCACACCCCACCAGAACATCCGCATGCACGGCGATTGCCACCCGGGCAACATGATGTGTCGCGACGAGGTGTTCCACATCGTCGACCTGGACGACTGCCGCATGGGCCCGGCGGTGCAGGACCTGTGGATGATGCTCGCCGGCGACCGCCAGGAATGCCTGGGGCAATTGTCGGAATTGATGGACGGCTACCGTGAGTTCCACGACTTCGACCCGCGGGAATTGGCGCTGATCGAGCCGCTGCGGGCCCTGCGCCTGATGCACTACAGCGCCTGGCTGGCGCGGCGCTGGGACGACCCGGCGTTCCCGCGCAGCTTCCCGTGGTTCGGCAGCGAACGCTATTGGGGCGACCAGGTGTTGGCATTGCGCGAGCAACTGGCGGCGCTCAATGAAGAGCCGCTGAAACTGTTCTGACCCTACTGCTGGTCCCCCCTGTGGGGAGCTTGCTCGCGATGGCGATCGAACATTCGACACCTCTGTCGACTGACACACCGCTATCGCGAGCAAGCCTGCTCCCACAGGGGATCTGCGGTGATTGTGCACAATACTCACAGCGCAACCAGACAAATCTCCTTACAATCACTCCTTTGTTAGCTGCCTAAGCAAGGATTCTGCATGCAAGCCGCCAACCCGCGTCGCGGGTACATCCTGGGCCTGAGCGCCTACATCATCTGGGGTCTGTTCCCGATCTACTTCAAGGCTATCGCCAGTGTCCCGTCGGTGGAGATCATCATTCACCGGGTATTGTGGTCGGCCCTGTTCGGCGCGGCGTTGCTGATGGTCTGGAAACATCCGGGCTGGTGGCGCGAGCTGCGGGACAACCCACAGCGCCTGGCGATCCTCGCCCTGAGTGGGACGCTGATCGCGGCCAACTGGCTGACCTACGTCTGGGCAGTGAACAACGGGCGCATGCTCGAAGCCAGCCTGGGCTACTACATCAACCCGCTGGTGAACGTATTGCTGGGCATGTTGCTGCTGGGCGAACGCCTGCGCCGCATGCAATGGCTGGCGGTGGGGTTGGCGGCGGTCGGCGTGGCGCAGCAGGTCTGGCAAGTGGGCAGCCTGCCGTGGGTGTCGCTGGCGCTGGCGCTGACCTTCGGTTTCTATGGGTTGATCCGCAAACAGGCGCCGGTCAAGGCGTTGCCGGGGCTGGTGGTGGAAACCTGGATGCTGGTGCCGATCGCCATCGCCTGGTTGCTGTTCAATCCCACGGCCACCAGTGCCCAGGCCGCTTTCTGGACCACCTCCGAAGCCTGGTGGCTGGTGGCGGCCGGCCCCGTGACGCTGGTGCCGTTGGTGTGTTTCAACGCCGCAACCCGGCATTTGCCCTACACCACCATCGGTTTTCTCCAGTACATCGCGCCGACGCTGGTGCTGCTGCTCGCCGTGATGCTGTTCGGTGAGCACCTGTCGTCCAGCACACTGGTGGCGTTCCTGTTTATCTGGGCCGGGCTGGCGGTGTACAGCATCGATGCCGTGATCAGCATGCGTCGGCGCAGCTGATCAAAAAACGCACAAACCTCTACAGGCCACGTCTGGCGTGGCCTGCGCTCATCCTTCCCAAGGTTATCCACAGCGTGATCCCCGCCGTTTGTGCACAAGCCCTTGAAAACTGGTGATTTTTTGAGCACTGCTCGCTGAGGCCCGGCGGGCCTGGGCTGGAGCCGGGTCTCTACAGGTTATCCACAGGCAGGCGCAGTTTTTCCTTGGATAACCTTCGTCACGCTTCGTCGCTGAGCTTGAGCTCCACCATCAACTCATCGGCCAAGGTCTCCAGGCGTTCCTGCAACGTCTCCAGCGACAGGGTCAACGGCACCCCCAGGATCGCTTCGGCGTGGAACAGCAGTTCGCTGCTCATCGGTGCCGGCCGGACGTAGGTCACCAGACGCTCGACATTGACGCCCTGCTCGCTCAACAACCGGGTGATGTCCCGCACGATGCCGGGACGGTCGTTGCCCACCAGCTCCATGGTGATGGGTTTCCAGGTGCAAGACTCCTCAAGGGCGCTTTCAGCGATCAGTACGCGGATGTCGTGAGTCGATAGCCCCTGCAAGGCTTCGATCAGTTCCTCATGGGCCTCGGCCGGGACGCTGATTTGCAGGATCCCGGCAAACTGCCCGGCCAGGCGCGACATGCGGCTATCCAGCCAGTTACCGCCGTGCTCGGCGATGCAATCGGCAATGCGCTCGACCTGCCCGGGCTTGTCCGGGGCGAAAACAGTGATGACGAGGTGGTCCATGGCGCAGTCCTCTTGTTGGGGGAAGGGACAGTATAGGCAAGGCTGAAGCTCAACACGGTCGCGCTTTCATGATGAGGGAGCTTGCTCCCGCTGGACTGTGCAGGAGCTATGTAGGAGCTGTGTAGGAGCTGTGTAGGAGCTGTCGAGTGCAACGAGGCTGCGATCTTGCCCCAGACACTTGAATCTCAAGCGAAAGATCAAAAGATAAAAAGATCGCAGCCTCGCTTCGCTCGACAGCTCCTACAGCGGGAGCAAGCTCCCTCGTCACGGGAATCTGTGTACGAACCATAGATTTATCTGGAACAATCTATCTGTTTTTTGAGAACATCCCGTGCCTCGTCGTGACTGTACTGCTTTAGTCGGTCGCGGAACGACGCAATTAGTCTAATTTTCACAACCGCAATTGATCATGTAGTATTCCGCAGCGAGCACTACATAACGTTGTATCGATGTCTGCTTAAGGCGCAGTCGCATCCCTGAAAAGCCCCGTCAGCAAGGCTTACCACCCAGCCGCCAGCGATGGCATGTACTGGTTCCGGGGTTTGTGCTTTAAATGTCCCGAGGCTTCATTGTCAAAATCGAAGAGCTGAAAAGCGAAATAGCTGAGCAGAGTGAGGCAAGCAATGACTGAACACGTTCAAGTCGGTGGCCTGCAGGTCGCCAAAGTCCTGTTCGACTTCGTGAATAACGAAGCCATTCCCGGAACCGGCCTCACCGCCGACGCGTTCTGGGCCGGTGCCGACAAGGTCATCCACGACCTGGCGCCGAAGAACAAAGCCCTACTCGCCAAACGCGATGATTTCCAGGCGCGGATCGATGCCTGGCACCAGGCCCGTGCTGGCCAGGCCCACGACGCCGTGGCTTACAAAGCCTTCCTGCAAGACATTGGATACCTGCTGCCAGAAGCGGCGGATTTCCAGGCTACGACCCAAAACGTCGATGACGAAATCGCCCGCATGGCCGGCCCGCAGCTGGTGGTGCCGGTGATGAACGCCCGCTTCGCCCTCAACGCATCGAACGCCCGCTGGGGTTCGCTGTATGACGCGCTGTACGGCACCGACGCCATCAGCGAAGCCGATGGCGCGGAAAAAGGCAAAGGCTACAACAAGGTCCGCGGCGACAAGGTTATCGCCTTCGCCCGCGCCTTCCTCGACGAAGCCGCGCCCCTGGCGGCCGGCTCCCACGTCGACTCCACCGCTTACAAAATCGTCGACGGCAAACTGGTGGTCACCCTCAAGGGCGGCAGCAACAGCGGCCTGCGTGACGATGCCCAGTTGATCGGCTTCCAGGGCGACGCCTCGGCACCGACCACTGTGCTGCTGAAACACAACGGCCTGCACTTCGAAATCCAGATCGATGCCAGCACTCCGGTCGGCCAGACCGACGCAGCCGGCGTCAAAGACATCCTGATGGAAGCAGCGCTGACCACCATCATGGACTGCGAAGACTCGGTCGCCGCTGTCGATGCCGATGACAAAGTGGTGATCTACCGCAACTGGCTCGGCCTGATGAAGGGCGATCTGGCTGAAGAAGTCGCCAAAGGCGGCCAGACGTTCACCCGCACCATGAACCCCGACCGTGTCTACACCGCCGTCGACGGTTCGAGCGTGACCCTGCACGGCCGCTCGCTGTTGTTCGTGCGTAACGTCGGCCACTTGATGACCATCGACGCCATCCTGGACCAGCACGGCAACGAAGTGCCGGAAGGCATTCTCGACGGCCTGATCACCAGCCTGGCAGCGATCCACAGCCTCAACGGCAACACCAGCCGTCGCAACAGCCGCACCGGCTCGGTGTACATCGTCAAGCCGAAGATGCACGGCCCGGAAGAAGCCGCGTTCACCAACGAGCTGTTCGGTCGCGTCGAGGACGTGCTGAACCTGCCGCGCAACACCCTCAAGGTCGGGATCATGGACGAGGAGCGCCGTACCACGGTCAACCTCAAGGCCTGCATCAAGGCCGCCAGCGAGCGCGTGGTGTTCATCAACACCGGCTTCCTCGACCGTACGGGCGATGAAATCCATACCTCCATGGAAGCCGGCCCGATGGTGCGCAAGGCCGACATGAAAGCCGAGAAGTGGATCGGCGCCTATGAAAACTGGAACGTCGACATCGGCTTGAGCACCGGCCTGCAAGGTCGCGCACAAATCGGCAAGGGCATGTGGGCGATGCCGGACCTGATGGCGGCGATGCTCGAACAGAAAATCGCCCATCCAATGGCCGGCGCCAACACCGCCTGGGTTCCCTCGCCGACCGCCGCTGCCCTGCACGCGCTGCATTACCACAAGGTCGACGTGTTCGCCCGCCAGGCCGAACTGGCCAAGCGCGCGCGTGCATCGGTGGACGACATCCTGACCATCCCGCTGGCCGTCAATCCGAACTGGACACCGGAGCAGATCAAGAACGAACTGGACAACAATGCCCAGGGCATCCTTGGCTACGTGGTGCGCTGGATCGACCAGGGCGTGGGCTGCTCCAAGGTGCCGGACATCAACGACATCGGCCTGATGGAAGACCGTGCGACGCTGCGTATCTCCAGCCAGCACATCGCCAACTGGCTGCGCCACGGCGTCGTCACGCAAGACCAGGTGATGGAAAGCCTCAAGCGCATGGCGCCGGTGGTCGACCGCCAGAACGCCAGCGACCCGCTGTACCGTCCGCTGGCACCAGACTTCGACCGCAACATCGCCTTCCAGGCGGCGGTCGAGCTGGTGATCGAAGGCACGAAGCAACCTAACGGCTACACCGAGCCGGTACTGCACCGTCGTCGTCGCGAGTTCAAGGCAGCCAATGGGTTGTGATTGAGCGGTAGTGCAACAAAAAAAGCCCTGATCGAAAGATCAGGGCTTTTTCATTGCAAAATCACCAGGCCCTGGCTGATGCTTGAGTCATTGCGGCAAGGGGATTTATCTGTGGGAGCAAGGCTTGCCCGCGATGAAGACAGCGCGGTCCTTGGTGAACCGAGGCGCCTGCATCGCGGGCAAGCCTTGCTCCCACAGACGATTTTAGAGATCCATCCCCAACTCATGCTTGACCAACCCCAGCAACTTTTCGGTATCGATCGGCTTGAGCAGAAAGTCCACCACGCTCAGGTGCATGGCTTCGATGGCGTCTTTCACGTCGGCATCGCCCGACACGATGATGATCGGCAGCGCCGCCCGCGGCGACTCGCGCACCAGGCGAATCAGTTCCAGGCCATCGACATTGCCCATCCGCAGGTCGGTAATCAACAGGCCGATCGTTGGCTTGGTTTCCAGCATCTTGAGTGCCGTTTCACCGCTGGCGGCGGTCATGCAGTGAATCCCGTCCAACGCCAGGATCTCCGACAGCAGCTCACGAGCGTCCTTGTCGTCATCGACGATCAAGACGCGCTGCGGCGGCAGGTCAGGTTCCAGCATGACGGCACTCAGCGCCTCGCGCTCGGCGTCACTCAAAATATCGTGGTCGGACATGATGCTCTCTACGTTCTTTAAATCGATCCCCTGGCACAGTGGTCAGACATCGTTCTGCGGCGCTTCAATGTGCACTTCGTCGGATTTTTTTCCAAGAACATTTAATGACGATTTTTCTGACGCCTAGCGTAGGATTTTTCCGTAAGCCCTCCCCTGTGCAGCGACCTAGACTTACGTCCAATGGGCACCCCGCGCTGAGGGGCCGACCATGAGAGAACGGATCCGACCACAACAATCAAAAAAAGACTGCGTAATGGTTATGAAAAAAGCGGACGCCTTCATCCAGGCAGGGAAAACCGCGGTGTTGCAAAACATCCAGGGGACGCTGCAGTTTCTCCAGCGCTTCCCCCCGTTCAACCAGATGGAAAACGCCCACCTGGCCTATCTGGTGGAGCAATGCCTGCTGCGTTTTTATGCGCCGAGCGACACCATCATCAAACCGGCCGACGGCCCGGTGGAACACTTCTACATCGTCAAGCAAGGCCGGGTGATAGGCGAACGTCCGCATTCGGCCAAGGGCGGCACCGAAACCACCTTCGAAATCACCACCGGCGAATGTTTCCCCCTCGCCGCGCTACTGGGCGAACGGGCCACGCGCACCGAGCACCGGGCCGGCGAAGACACGTTCTGCCTGCAACTGAATAAACAGGCCTTCATCAAACTGTTCGCCCTGTCCGGCCCGTTTCGCGACTTCTCCCTGCGCGGGGTCAGCAGCCTGCTCGACCAGGTCAACCAACAGGTCCGGCAAAAGTCCGCACAAACCCTGGGCACCCAGTACTCCCTCAACACGCGGCTGGGCGAACTGGCGATGCGCCATCCTGTCAGTTGCAGCCCGGACACGCCGCTGCGTGAAGCCGTGAAGCTGATGCACGAACAGCAGGTCGGCAGCATCGTGGTGGTGAATGAGCAGAAAGCCCCGGTGGGAATTTTCACCTTGCGCGACCTGCGGCACGTGGTGGCCGATGGGGACGGGGATTTTTCCCAGGCCATCGTCGGACATATGACCCAGGCCCCGTTTTTTCTCTCGCCGGACCACAGCGCCTTCGACGCGGCCATCGCCATGACCGAACGGCACATCGCCCATGTCTGCCTGGTCAAAGATCATCGCCTGTGTGGCGTGGTGTCGGAACGCGATCTGTTTTCCCTGCAACGGGTCGACCTGGTGCACCTGGCCCGGACCATTCGCAGCGCCGCCAAAGTGGAAAACCTGGTGGCCCTGCGTGGCGAGATCGGCCAACTGGTGGAGCGCATGCTGGCCCACGGCGCGTCGTCGACCCAGATCACCCACATCATCACCCTGCTCAACGACCACACCGTGTGCCGGGTCATCGAACTGACCCTGATCGACAAGGGTGATCCAGGCGTGCCGTTCAGTTGGTTGTGTTTCGGCAGTGAAGGCCGGCGCGAACAAACCCTGCACACCGACCAGGACAACGGCATTTTGTTCGAGGCCCGGGACGCCGCCCATGCCGCGCAGATTCGCGGCCTGCTGCTACCCATCGCCCAGCAGATCAACCAGAGCCTGGCCTTGTGCGGCTTCACCTTGTGCAAGGGCAACATCATGGCCGGCAACCCCGAGCTGTGCCTGTCCCGTGCCGAGTGGGCCCGGCGCTTTTCGGCATTCATTCGCGAAGCGACCCCGGAAAACCTGCTGGGCTCGAGCATCTATTTCGACCTGCGGGTGGTCTGGGGCGATGAGCAAGGCTGCGAGCAGTTGCGCCGGCAGATCCTCGATCAAGTCGCCGATAACCGTTTGTTCCAACGCATGATGGCCGAAAACGCTCTGCGCCACCGCCCGCCCGTGGGCCGCTTCAGGGATTTCGTACTGAGTCGCAAGAACGGCGAAAAGGCCACCCTCGACCTGAAAGTGCAAGGCCTGACGCCCTTCGTCGACGGCGCCCGTCTGCTGGCGCTGGCCAACGGCGTCGAAGCCAACAATACCCTGGAGCGCTTGCGGCAATTGGTCGACAAGCAAGTGATCGAACCGCTCGATGGCGCAGCCTACGAAGAGGCCTATCACTTCATCCAACAGACCCGCATGCAGCAACATCAATTGCAAACCCGCGAGAACCTGCCCTATTCCAACCGCGTCGACCCCGACAGCCTCAACCATCTGGATCGACGCATCCTGCGCGAATCCCTGCGCCAGGCCCAACGCCTGCAAAGCAGCCTGACGCTGAGGTATCAGTTGTGAGCATTTTTTCCTGGTTGCGCCCAGCCCAACCCATGTTGCCCGAAGAAATACAAAGGCGCCTGGAACACCTTCCAGCGGCGTCAGCCTTGAGTGAATGCGACCTGCGGGAACAACGCTGGGTCGTGCTGGACCTGGAAACCACCGGGTTGAACCTGAACAAGGACCAGGTGCTGTCCATCGGCGCGGTGGTCATCGAAGACGGCGCCATCGACTTCAGCCAGCAGTTCGAACGCACCCTGCAATGCGATAAGCAAAAACTCGGGCCGAGTGTATTGATCCATGGCCTGGCGCCCAGCGCCATTGCCGCTGGCAGCGACCCGGCCGAGGCGCTGCTGGCGTTCATGGAGTTCGTCGGCGACAGCCCCCTGCTGGCCTTTCACGCACCGTTCGATTCGCACATGCTCGGGCGCGCCTTGAAGGACTACCTGGGCTATCGCCTGCAGCATCCGTTCCTCGATGTAGCAGACATGGCCCCGATGCTTTGCCCGCAAGCCCATCTGCGCAAGTCAGGCCTGGACGAGTGGATCGACTGGTTCAAGCTGCAAGTCTTCGACCGCCACAACGCCAGCGCCGACGCCCTGGCCACGGCGGAACTGGCGCTGATCCTGTTCAGCCGCGCCCGCCAGAAACAGATCCACAGCCCGCTTGACCTGCAACAACGCCTGAGCCACTGGAAACGGCGGCAGCAGGCGCCTTCGCTCTAAATCCTCTGCTCCGAGGGTGGTTTACCTGTGGGAGCAAGGCTTGCCCGAGAGGGCATCGCCTGGTTTGACAGCCAAACCGAGTCGCCTGCATCGCGGGCAAGCCTTGCTCCCACAGACCTACTGGGTCCACAGACTTATTTGGGCCCACAGACCGGGTCCCGACCAGCGCCAATTGCTTTCCCGCCTCCGCCTCTGCCACAATCGCGAACAATTCTCGTTACTTAAAACGTCGGTGATGCTCCGTGTCGTCAGTTCCTAGCCCTCACAGTGATTTGGTTGGTGCGTTGTACCGTGACCATCGCGCTTGGCTATTGGCATGGCTGCGACGCAACGTGGCGTGTTCGCAACGGGCCGAGGACCTGAGCCAGGACACCTTTGTGCGCTTGCTGGGTCGCGAGGAGCTGAAGGCGCCCCGCGAACCGCGGGCGTTTCTGGTGGCCATCGCCAAGGGCCTGCTGTTCGATTATTTCCGTCGAGCGGCATTGGAGCAGGCCTACCTCACCGAACTGATGCTGATCCCCGAGGCCGAGCAGCCCTCGGTGGAAGAACAGCAAATCATCCTCGAAGACCTCAAGGCCATCGATCGCCTGCTCGGCAAACTGTCGAGCAAGGCCCGCGCAGCCTTCCTCTATAACCGCCTCGACGGCCTCGGCCACGCCGAAATCGCCGAGCGCCTGGGGGTTTCGGTGCCGCGGGTACGGCAATACCTGGCCCAAGGCATCCGACAGTGCTACATCGCACTTTATGGTGAGCCGACATGAACCAGGCCCATGCCAAACCGGTCTCGGCCCGCGTGCTGGATGCCGCCATTGCCTGGCAGTTGTCCCTGGACTCAAGCAGCGCCCAGGAGCGTGAAGCCTTCGCCCAATGGCATGCCGCCGACGAAGAACACGCCCGGGCCTGGCGACAGCTGGGCATGCTTGACCAGCGTTTCAGTGTGGCCAATGGGCCGGCGCGGGCGGCGTTGCTGCAATCGCGGGTGAGCATTCGCCGCCGGCTACGCAAGGTCGGCAGCGGCCTGGCCAGTGTTATCGCGGTCATCGGCCTGGCGTTGTTTGCCGGCGATCGTTATCTGCCGCTGGATTACTGGCTGGCCGATCAGCGCACCGCGACAGGCGAACAGCGCACCCTGCGCCTGGCCGACGGCACGCTGATCAACCTCAACACCCATAGTGCCCTGGACGTGCGTTTCGATGACAAGCAGCGCCGCATCGTCCTGCAGGAAGGCGAGATCCTGGTGGAAACCGGCCACGACGACCCGCGTCCGTTCATCGTCGAAACCCGCGAAGGCACCCTGCGCGCCTTGGGCACACGGTTCCTGGTCAAGCGTGAAGACCAAGGCACGCGCCTGAGCGTGTTGAAATCCGCTGTGGCCGCGCATCCGCAGGCCACGGACAAGGAACAGATCCTGCGCGAAGGCCAACAAGTGCTGATGCGCCGCGACGGCCTCGGGCCGACCCTTGCCTTGAACCCCGGTGCCGATGCCTGGACCCGCGGCATGCTGGTGGTGGACAACGCGCGCCTTGAAGACCTGATCCACGAATTGGGACGTTACCGGCGCGGCTACCTGGGCGTCGAGCCACAAGTGGCAGACCTGCGCATCACCGGCAGTTTCCCACTGCACGACACCGACCTGGCCTTGACCGCCCTACTGCCGACCTTGCCGGTGCAAGTCGAGCATCACACGCGGTGGTGGGTGGTGGTGGGGCCACGGGTTGAAGCCAAACCCTGACGAATGTTGCGTCAGTGATGACGTCTTCGCGAGCAGGCTCGCTCCCACAGTGGAACAGCGGCGAACACCCAACAGGGGATCACCGAAGCTCAAATGTGGGAGCGAGCCTGCTCGCGATGAGGCCATCTGCCTCACCATAAAAACCAAGCTAGCCCGCAAAACGAATCTAAATTATTTTCATCCAGCCCTATCACTTTTCAATTTTCATCCGGCACCCAGGCAATTGAGAAATATTTCCATTCAGGAGCCGCCGTATGTCCCGCCCGCTAGACACCCTGTTGCGCCCCAGCCTGTTGGCCATCGCCATTGCCTTTGCCGTCCCGTTGACCAGCGCCCCACTGCTGGCCGCCGAACAGGCCACGAGCGTGCGCACCTACAACCTGCCCGCCGCACCACTGACCAGCACCTTGAACCAGATCGCCAGCCAGGCTGGCCTCGCCCTGAGCCTGAATCCGTCCCTGGCCTCGGGCAAGACCTCGGCCCCGGTCCAGGGCCAGTTCGACGCCACCGGCGCATTGCGCGAAGCCTTGCGTGGTACCGGCCTGCAACTGGAACAAAGCAGCGCCGGCACCTACAGCCTGGTGGCGGTGCCTGAAGGCGTCATGGCCTTGCCGGAAACCAGTGTGATCGGTGCCGGTGTCAGCGAAACCGCGTGGGGCCCGACCGCGGGCTACGTCGCCACCCGCACCGCCGCCGGGACCAAGACGGATACGCCGATTGTCGAACTGCCGCGCTCAGTTTCCGTGGTCACCCGCCAACAGATGGAAGACCGTTCGGTCCTCAACCTCAATGACGCCCTGCGCTACACCGCTGGCGTGCAGAGCAGCGGTTACGGTTCGGACTCGCGCAACGACTGGCTGCTGGTTCGCGGTTTCATACCGACCCAGTTCCTTGATGGCCTGCCGCTGCCCAAGGGCAACTACATCACCCCGAAAATCGAGCCCTGGAACCTGGAGCGCATTGCCGTGCTGCGTGGCCCGGCCTCTTCGGTCTACGGCCAGACGCCCCCTGGCGGCATGCTGGACATGGTCAGCCGTCGCCCACAGGCCGAAAGCAGCAATGAAGTCGAGCTGCAGGCCGGCAGCTATGAACACAAACAGATCAATTTCGACAGCACTGGCAAGGTCGATGACGAAGGCCAGTTCCTCTATCGGCTCAGCGGCACCGTGCGCGACAGCAATTCCCAGGTCGATCACATCCCGGACAAGCGCTACAACCTCGCGCCGAGCCTGACCTGGAACATCAACGACGACACCCGCCTGACCTTCCTGTCCCAGTACACCCGCGACGACACCGGCATCACCGGGCAATTCCTGCCCCTGCAAGGCACCAAGCTGTCCTCGCCAGCGGGCAAGATTTCCCACCACAAGAACCTCGGCGACCCGGACTGGGAATTCTACGACCGTACCTACTACGCACTCGGTTATGCGTTCGAACACCGTCTGAACGATACCTGGCAGTTCCGCCAGAACCTGCGCTACACCAAGAGCGACCTGGAAACCCAAGGCATCTCGGCAGGCGGCCAATTCTGGCCAGACGGCCCCGACCAATCGGTGGACGCCGACGGTAACGTCAAGCGCAGCGCCAGCGTCATCAACGAAGACATCAGCCAGTTCGCCGTGGACAACAACTTCCAGGCCGACTTCCAGACCGGCGCCCTCAGCCACACCCTGCTGCTGGGCCTGGATCACCAGCGCTCCAACAGCAATTCGCGCTGGGATTGGGGTTCGACTGGCGTGCCGACCAGCAACATCCACAACCCGACGTATGGACAGGATTTCTCCAACGTCGAGTACTTCACCATGTATGACTACAACCAAAAGACCCACCAGACCGGCCTGTACGTCCAGGACCAGATCGCCCTGGACAACTGGCGCCTGACCCTCGGTGGTCGTGAAGACTGGATTCACACCGGCACCGTGTTCCACAACCTGAACAACGTCACCAACACCCAGCGCGACAAGAAATTCAGCGGCAACGCGGCGTTGAGCTATGTCTTCGATAACGGTGTGACGCCCTACATTTCCTTCGCCCAGTCGTTCCAGGCGGCAGCGGGCTCGACCGTCAACAGCACCGACGCGTTCAAACCCACCGAAGGCGAACAATACGAAGCGGGTATCAAGTACCAGCCACCCGGCACCAAAACCCTGCTGACCGCTGCGGTGTTCGACCTGACCCAGAAAAACAACTCCGTCACCGAAAACAACGTCACCCGCCAGGTCGGTGAAGTCCAGGTGCGTGGCCTGGAACTGGAAGCCTCGGGCGACGTGACCGACAACCTGAAACTGATTGGTTCCTACACCTACAACGACAGTGAAATCACCAAGGGCACGGCGGCTGAAAAGGGCAAGCGCATGGCCCAGGTGCCGCGCAACCAGGCCACAGCCTGGGCGGACTACACCTGGCATAACGGCCCGCTGGATGGCTTCGGCGTCGGCGCCGGTGTGCGTTATGTCGGCGACACCTACGGCAACACCACCAACACCGACTGGGGCCATGTCGGGTCCTACACCGTGTACGACGCCTCGGCCCATTACGACCTGGGCCGTTTGAACAAGACCCTCAAGGGGGTCACGGTGGCGGTGGACGCGAAGAACCTCTTCAACAAGGACTACCTGTCCACTTGCGACGGCTTCTACTGCTACTACGGCGACCAACGCAACGTCGTCGCCAGCGTGAATTACAAATGGTAAACGGTTAGCATTTGCATACCCACTTTAGCGAGCACTATGTGGGAGCAAGGCTTGCCCGCGATGGAGACGACTCGGTTTCGGAAGGACCGCATCGCCTGTTTCGCGGGCAAGCCTTGCTCCCACAGATACCCTCGCCACAAGGTGCCCTTTTACATCCGGATCGATCATGAAAAGCAAAACCATCCGCCGCTGGTCCTTCGTCCACACCTGGACCAGCCTGATCTGCACGGTGTTCCTGCTGATGCTGGCGATCACCGGGCTGCCGTTGATCTTCCACCATGAAATCGAACACCTGCTGGGTGATGCCCCGCAGCTTCGGGAAATGCCGGCCGACACGCCGCCGCTGGACCTGCAACAACTGGTGGAAAAAGCCAAGGCCCATCGCCCGGGGGAAGTGGTCCAGTATTTTGGCTGGGACGATGACGATCCCAACGGCGTCATCACCATCATGGCACCGACACCGGGCACTGAACCCAACTCGTCCCACACCTTCATGCTCGACGGGCGTACCGGCGAGGCCCTGGAAATGCCCTCCGCCAATGGCGGTTTCATGATGGTCATGCTGCGCCTGCACGTGGACCTGTTCGCCGGGCTGCCGGGCAAGTTGCTGCTGGCGTTCATGGGCCTGCTGTTCGTGATCGCCATCGTTTCCGGAGTGGTCCTGTACCTGCCGTTCATGCGCCGCTTGAAGTTCGCCACGGTGCGCCAGGACAAATCCACGCGCCTGCGCTGGCTCGACCTGCACAACCTGATCGGCGTGGTCACGCTGGTCTGGGCGCTGACCGTGGGCGTCACCGGCGTGATCGCCGCCTGCGCCGACCTGATCATCGCCGCGTGGCGCAACGACAGCCTCAGCGCCATGGTCGAACCCTACCGCAACGCCCCGCCGCTGACCCAACTGGCGCCGGCCACCCGGCTGCTGGACATCGCCAAGGACGTCGCGCCGGGCATGGAACCAAGTTTCATTGCCTTCCCCGGCACGTTGTTCTCCAGCGAGCACCACTACAGCGTCTTCATGAAGGGTGACACCCACCTGACCTCGCACCTGCTCACGCCCGTGCTGATCGATGCCACCACGCTGGACGTCACTGCCGTCGCCGAACGGCCGTGGTACATGGACGTCATGAGCCTGTCCCTGCCGCTGCACTTCGGCGACTACGGTGGCCGGCCGATGCAGATCTTCTGGGCGACCCTCGATGTGCTGACCATCATCGTCCTCGGCAGCGGCGTTTACCTGTGGCTGGTGCGGCGCAAAGCGGCCAAGCGTGCCACCGTTGGTACGGAGGTCGCCTCGTGAGGCCTCGACAGTCGAGTTTCTGGAAAGTGTTTGGTATTCCCCTGATGATTGGTGCGCTTAGTGCGGCAGGGTTGTTCAGCGCATTACTCGGTGACGGCGTCTGGGATGCGGTGAGCTGGGTTGGGCTGGGAATACCTACGGTGCTGGGGACTTGGGGATTGATCAAGCGCGGGTAACTCCAGCCAAACGCAAACCCAATGTGGGAGCGAGCCTGCTCGCGAAAGCGGGGTGTCAGTCAACTTCGATGCAACTGACTCACCGCAATCGCGAGCAAGCTCGCTCCCACAATGGAATCCAACTGGTCACCCGACCACTCGCCAGCCGCCCCGTAACTGTCTAGGCTAAGCCCCTGGCCGTTTACCGAGGATGCCTGCATGTCCACTCCCAGCATGACGCTGTTCCACAACCCCGCTTCGCCCTTCGTTCGCAAGGTCCTGGTGCTGCTGCACGAAACCGGCCAGCAAGACCGCGTGGCGTTGCAGCTCAGCCAGCTCTCGCCGGTCAAGCCGGACCGGGCGCTGATCGATGACAACCCGTTGAGCAAGATCCCGGCCCTGCGCCTGGCCAACGGGACGGTGATCCATGACAGCCGCGTCATCCTCGACTACCTCGATCACCAGCACGTCGGCAACCCGCTGATCCCCCGGGACGGCGCAGCCCGCTGGCGGCGCCTGACCCTGGCCTCCCTGGCCGATGGGATCATGGATGCGGCGGTGATGATCCGCTACGAAACCGCGCTACGCCCTGTGGAAAAACACTGGGACGAATGGCTCGATGCGCAGCGGGACAAGATTCGCCGGGCCCTGGGTATGCTCGAAGCCGAAGCGATTGCCGAACTGGCCTGCCACTTCGACGTGGCCTCCATCAGCGTGGCCTGCGCCTTGGGCTACCTGGACCTGCGCCATCCCGACCTGGAATGGCGCAAGGCCAATCCGCAACTGGCGGCGTGGTTTGCCGAAGTGAGCTTGCGGCCTTCGATGCTCGAGACGGTGCCCAGAGTTTAGCTTTGCGTTGGCTGTGCCGGCCTCATCGCGGGCAAGCCTTGCTCCCACATAGACCCGCTCAACCTGTGGGAGCAAGGCTTGCCCGCGATGGCAGCGCACCGGATCCAAAGGAAACAACCCAGCAATCTGCATCACCAGCACCTCCCGCACCCGCTGATCCTCACGCAACCCCAGCGACCGGCTCATTTCACCTCTCCCAGATCAAAGCTCATCGCAGCCGCCGGCTTCGCCCCGACCCCATACCAGTCCAGCTTGCGGGTCAGCACCATGAACACGCCCAGCAGGCCGAACAGCAACAGCGAGCCCATCAACAGCGCGTAGTCCTCGGCGCTCAACAGGCCGTAGAGCAAACCGTACAAGCCCGCCAGCCCTGCCGAGAATCCCAGGCCGTGGCTCACGCTGCGCAGCACATGGCAGACATAGAACCCGATCAGCAATACACAGGCGCTGGCCGACACCAGGTACGCCAGGGTGAAACCGATGTGCTCCGACAGCGACAACAGCAGCAGGTAAAAGAACGCCAGCGCCACGCCCACCAAGGCGTACTGAACCGGGTGCACCGCCAGGCTCTTGAGCACTTCGAAGAGGAAGAAGCCGGCGAAGGTCAGGGCGACAAACAGCAGCGCATATTTGATCGCCCGGTCGCTCTTGAGGTACTGGTCCACCGGGTCGATGAAGCTCACCCCGAAGGCCCGACTGCGGAACGCTTCGCAACTGTCGCTCGGTTCGCAGGCTTGCAGGGTTTCCAGAAGGTTGGTGGAGAAAAACGACGTCTGCCAGTCCGCACTGAAACCCTGCTCATTGATCTCACGATTGGTGGGCAGGTAGTTGCCGATGAAGCTGGGGTGCGGCCAGTCGGCCGACAGGTGCACCTTGGTGGATTTGCCCACTGGCAGAATCTGGAACTCGCCAGTGCCTTGAAGGCGCAGGTCAAAACCGAAGGTCAGCTCAGGGCCGCCCTGGGCGGTGATCATCGGCAGCGGCACATGCACACCCTGCCCCAGCCAGCCGAGTCGCGAGCCTGGCAGGAAGTCGACGGTCTGTTGGTTCAGCGTCAGGGTCAGCGCATTCTCGATGCCGCGAATATCGCTGATGCCGACGCTCATGTACGGCTCGTCGAAGCGGTAATCGGCGAAGTCCTTGGCGGCTACACCGTAGCGCTCAGGCACCTTGAAGCGGCCATCGATCCGGTTATCGGCATGGAACAACCGCGCTTCGTAGATGCCCCGGGCCCGGGTTTCGGTGCGGACCTGGCCGTCGAGCTCAAACTGCTCCGGTAGAAAATACAACTCGCCCGCTCGCTCGACGGTTTCCAGGAAACGCACACCGGTCTTCTCGTTGGTGTTCCAGACCTTCACGCTCTTGCGAAACGGCACCACGATCATCGGCCCGATCAGTTGCTGGCTGTAGCTGGAGCTGCGGGCAATGTCCTGCAGCACACCGTCACGCAGTTCCTGGCGCTCATCGATGAGGCCGTTGATCATCAATAACGGGATCATCAACAAGAGAATCAATAGGGCGATCATGCCCAGTTTTATGGCGAGACTGCGGTTCATGTGGGGCTCTCCCTGTTCGAATGAGGGAGAGTCTGGGATGGCTTTGTGTTGGGCTTATGGAGCGATTGTGGAGATTGTGTGGAGACTGCCCTCGCCTCGTTGCGCCGAAGCGCCGGCATCCGCGTCATCCACGCTCTGGAAAGCTTCTCGCAGGGAATCCTCCATCAGTTGCCAGGCCTCCTCGGCCGATTCGTCCGGCCCCAGGTGGGTGAACATATGGTCGCAGCCTTCAAACATTCGCTGGCGCACCGGCACACCGGCCTGGCGCAACTTCTCGGCGTAGGCCTCGCCCTCGGCACGCAAGATATCGTATTGCGCCGTGATCACCGTGGCTGGCGGCATCCCCGCCAGCGCCTCGACCGGCGCCAACAGGGGTGAGGCCAACGGATCGCGAGCCTGTGCCGGATCGCTCAGGTAGCAGCTGTTGAAGAAGCGCATCAGGCCGGCATTGAGCAGTGGCCGGGCACTGGTGGACGTCTTCAAGGCTGGGTCCTGGTGCAGATCCAGCGCCGCATAGTCGATCAACTGATGCACCACCTTCAACCCTTGATGCCCTCGCGCCAGCCCCGCCACGGCGGCGGCCAGATTGCCGCCAGCGCTATGGCCGCCAACTGCGAAACGCTGAGGATCGATGCCCAGCGTTTCGGCTTCGCTGGCCAGCCATTCGAGCACCGCGAAGCACTGCCGCGGGGCTGCGGGAAAGGCGTGCTCCGGCGCCAGCACATAGTCCAGATTGACCACCAGGCAGTTCAGGTTATGGGCCAGTCGACGGCAATAGCTGTCGTCGTGTTCGGGCGTCCCCGCGACAAAGCCACCGCCATGGAAATTCAAGTACACCGGCAGCTTCGCCGAGGACTGCGAATGGGGCCAGTAAAACAGCGCCCGCGCAGCCCCCCAAGGGGTCGGGATGGTTTGCTCGACCACTGCGCGCAACGGAAACAGCGCAGCGTCATAGGTAAACTTCGCCTTCATTCTCTTGGCGAAGGCGCGCAACAACTTGGCCTGCAGTTTTTGCCAGAGGCTCACCATGCTCATGCTCCCGGTTGTGTATCCACGAATAGGACCAGCCGACCGAAAGTCATCTCGCCGTAAGGCATGGCTTGCTGACAGGTTTATTGAATCGTTCGCCGGTGTTGAGGAGAAACTAAACCTAAAAAATGGTTATGTAAATTAATCAATAACAAGATTAACCAAACTCCCTCAAGGTAACCTCAGCACCACCTCAACCCCACCCTCGACATTGCCGATACTGAATTGTCCCCCATGCAACTGCACCACTTCTTCCACGAAGTTGAGCCCCAGGCCAGTGCTCTTGCGGCCGCTGTCCGGGCGCGGCAAGGAGTAGAAGCGCTCGCTCAGGCGTGGCAGCGCGTAGTCGGGAATCGGCGCGGCCTGATTGAACAGGCGGATCTTGACGCGGTTACCGCTGCGCTCGGCGCTGATACGTAGCAGGCCGTTGACGGGGGTGAAGTCCAGGGCGTTTTCCAGCAGGTTGCCCAAGGCCTGGCGCAACAGGAACGGCTCACCGGTCAGCGTCAGGTCGGCAGCGATGTGCTGTTCAACCGTCAACTGGCGACTTTCAATCCAGCCGCCACGCGCTTCCAGCAGCTCGTCCATCAACGCCGCCAGCGGCACCGCGACTTCTTCCTCCAGCCCCTGGCGCTGCTCGATCTGGGCCAGGTTGAGCAAGCGTTCGATCAACTGCTGCATGCGCACACTTTCGTTGTCGATGTTATTGACGAAGCGCTGGTGCTGGGCGGCGGGCATGTCGCTTTGCAGCAGTTCGGCGGCACCGCGAATCGCCGCCAGCGGACTCTTGAGTTCGTGGGTCAGGGTGTGCACATAACGCTCGACGTAAGCCTTGCCTTCCAGTTGCGTGCGCATGTGTTCCACAGCGCCCGCCAGTTGCTCGAACTCGCCACCGCGATAATGCGGCACCTCCACCCGACGCCCCTGGCTGACCGCCTGGGCATAGGCCGTCAAACGCCGCAGTGCCGCACTGAGCCACCAGGACAGCAAGCCGCCCAGCAACAGGCCCAGGGCCACCAACCCGGCGCCATAGGCCAACAGTCGCCGTTCGGTGCGATCGACATAAGGCTGCAATGAACTGTTGGGCTTGGCGACGGTGACGACCCCGATGATGCGGCCGTTGTCGCGGATCGGCGCGCCGACGTGCATCACCGAAGACGTCGGATCATCCGGATCGCTGCGGCTCGAGCGAGCGCCGTAGTGGCCGCGCAGGGTCAGGTAGACGTCGTTCCAGCGCGAATAATCCTGGCCCACCGCCACGCCACTGGAGTCGAGCACCACGATGCCCTTGGCATCGGTGACATAGATGCGATGGCTGACCTGGTTTTTCGGCAAGCCCCAGATCGTCGCCGCCGGCTGGCGCTCGCCGTAGGCCTTGAGCAACTGCGGCCAGCGATTCTGGTTGAGGGTGCCGGCCTTGAAATCGTCCCGCAGGATCTCGGCCATCAGGTTGGCCGTGTCCACCAGGGTTTCTTCGGTGGACTGGCGCACGCCGGGGCGGATTTCCTCCATGACCGTGTTGAGCACGAAATAACCAGTCAAGGCGATAAACAGCACATACACCAGGAAAATCCGGATCCCCAGCGACATCAGCTGTGCCCTGGGCTGTAGCTGTAGCCCAGGCCCCGATGCGTCTGGATCGGCTCGGCCTCGGCCCGGACCAGGCGCAGCTTGGCGCGCACGCTCTTGATGTGGCTGTCGATGCTGCGCTCGTAGCCGGCATCGCTGGCCACGCCCAGGGCATCGAGCAATTGTTCGCGGCTGAAAACCCGCTCAGGTTGCTCCAGCAGACAATTGAGCAGGCGGAACTCGTGACGGGTGAGATTCAGCGGTTTGCCGCGATAGTTGATCTGCACACGGTCGGCATCGACCTGAAACAGCGCCGTGCTCGACTCCGCCGTCGAACGCGGCGCCACGCGCTTGAGGATCGCCCGGACCCTGGCCGCCACCTCGCGGGGGCTGAAGGGTTTGACCACATAATCGTCGGCACCGATCTCCAGGCCCACCACCCGGTCGATCTCGCCATCCCGGGCTGTAAGAAAGATGACCGGAACGTCGCTGAAACGTCTGAGATTTTTACAAGTCTCGAATCCGCTGATATCCGGCAGCCCCACATCGAGGATGATCAGGTCCGCCGGAGCGCTTTTCTGGTGCTCAAGGGCCGCCGCACCAAGGCTCAGCCACGTGGTGTCGAACCCCTCCCCTTGCAGGGCAAACACCAGCGTATCGGCGATGGCGGCTTCGTCTTCGACAATCAGGATATGAGGCATGGCTTGCGAGCCCGGCAGTAAAGTTGCCGGAACGGTGCCGCAAGCCATGGGGTACGTCAATCAGGGAAATCAGCAGTCAGGCTTATCCGCCGTAAACCGCCGCGCCGGGTTCACCGCCGCCCCGAACTCACGCAACGCCTTGGCGCCAATCAGCAACGGGTAATTGAAACTGCTGCGGTCCGTCAGGTTGACCTCGACCGTGCGTTTGACGTTACCCAGGCACAACTCCAGATCGACCACCGGGCGCTTGGTGGGCGCGATCTTTTCATCGTCCTCTTCATCTTCCTCGGAACGGGTCTTGATCTTGCTGATGCGCGCAATCTTGTGCTCGTAGACCTTGTTGCTCGCATCCTTGGTCGCCAGGCGGAACCGCACCCAGTCATCGCCGTCGCGGGTGAAGGTCTCGATGTCCTTGGCCGACAGCGAGGCGGTCAGGGCGCCGGTGTCCATCTTGGCCTTGAGCACTTCGCCGCCGATTTCCGGCAGCGCGATGTATTCGTAGCGCCCGTACAGGGTCGGCTCGGCGGCCAGCACTGGAAGGGCCACCAGGGAAAGCAGGGCGAGAAAGGATTTCATGCAATAGGGCTTCCTGTGTGGGTGGTTTTTTAGACCGTGACCGATGGATTCGTTCGGTTGGTCATGCACCTGTGGCCCAGCCTACCCTGACCAAGGTGAAACTTTCGTCCACACCGATTTGGCCTGCCGCCCGAAGCTTGCTTATCATGGCCCGCCCACCTGTTTGCAAGAGTCATCTATGCGCCGCCTGCTCACCGGCTGTTTCGTCACGCTGCTGTTGTTGCTCAACACCTTGGTGCTGTTCGGGCCGTTGATGGTGTTCGCCGTGCTCAAACTGGTCCTGCCCGGGCGCTTTCGCGACTATGCCTCATGGGCGGTGATGTGGATCGCCGAGACCTGGGCCGAGATCGACAAGCTGATCTTTGCCCTGTGCATCCCCACCCGCTGGGACATTCGCGGCGGCGCCGACCTGCGCGGCGATACTTCTTACTTGGTGATCAGCAATCACCAGTCCTGGGTAGACATCCCCGCCCTGGTCCAGACCCTCAACCGGCGCACGCCGTTCTTCAAGTTTTTCCTCAAGAAAGAGCTGATCTGGGTGCCGCTCCTGGGGTTGGCCTGGTGGGCGCTGGACTACCCGTTCATGAAGCGCTACACCAAGGCTTTCCTGGCAAAGAACCCGGAACTGGCCGGCAAGGACCTGGAAATCACCAAGGCCGCCTGCGAGCTGTTCAAGCGCCAGCCGGTCACCGTGGTCAACTACCTCGAAGGCACCCGCTTCACCGCCGCCAAAAGCCAACAACAGCAATCGCCCTTCAGCCACCTGCTCAAGCCCAAGGCCGGGGGCGTGGCGTTCGTGCTGGCGGCCATGGGCGAACAACTGGACGCGGTGCTGGACGTGACTGTGGTCTATCCACAAGAGCGCATTCCCGGGTTCTGGGACTTGATCAGCGGCGCGGTACCCAGGGTCATCATCGACATCCAGACCCGCGAACTGGACCCGACGCTATGGCAAGGCGACTACGAAAACGACCCGGTGTTTCGCCAGCACGTGCAGGACTGGGTCAACCAGCTATGGACTGAAAAGGACCGACGCATCGCGGCCCTGCGCAGCGAGGGAAGTACTGCCTGACCGTTCTGAATACCTTAAAGCGGGAGGTCTGCTTTTTTGGACCTGTCCTCTTTTAATTCCAAATCGACATAAAAAACTGTCAACCCTGACAGTAGCCCTGGCCAGGCACAGCCGCAAACATGTCGCCGACACAGAATATGGAGGCAGGCCAATGGGAAACTTCATGACAGGCGGCTCTGGAATACTCTTGCTGATAATCGGTCATGTCCACGCCGCGGAAGTCACTCACCCGAGTGCGGCACCCAGCCATGGCAATAATGAAACGGTAGAGATTCAGGATGATCGCGAATGGCAGCAACCGCGCCTCATACAGGCCGCCAACCCAGCGGTGGAGCAATTCAACGAGGCCGAGTTCGCGATCCATGAATCCGACGAAGAGGAACAAGCATTAAGCAGGGTAACCCTTACCTGCAAAGTGGCTGGCATCCATCTCACGCTGCATTACCTTCAGGCCCAAGCGCCAACACCCGACTGCTTCAGCTTGAGCTTTTAAGGGCTTCGTGGCGGATTTTCGATGTCGCCACCTTTATCTATCAAACACCCGCACCCGTGCCCCAGATGCCACCCAGGTTCTGCAGCAACGAACCCGCCACGCCCTGTTGGCCGAGGTACTGCAAGATGATCGGGGCAAACTGGCCGATCATGCCGCTGTCCATGCCCAGCGCGCTGAAGGCATTGTTCAGGTCGCCGGTGTCCTTGACGTTGCCCAGCAAGCCGTCGAGCAGGGCATTTTTGTCCGACCCACTACCGAGCAAGCCGCCCAGGCCGTTGAGTCCGCCGATAGCGCTGTTTCCGGCAATCTGATCCAGGCCCGGCACACTGTTGCTCAACTCGGAGAACTGCGGCTCGCTGAGGCGATTCTTCGCCAGCCCCAGCATCGCACCGGCGCCGCCGATGGCCTGTTCCGGCGTGATCTTGAGTTCCGATCCCAGGGTATTGAGCAACCCGGCAGCTTTCGGCGCGGCGGCTACGACACCCTCCTCTTCACCTGGGTTGCCCTGTATCGCCGACACCACATTGGCTGCGTCACTGAGGCTGAACTGCGCGAAGGCCGGGCTGGCAACCAGCGCCAACAGGCAAGACAGAGCAAAACCGCGTGAAACCTTCATCAGGAACATCCTCTCGACCATGAAAAAGCCGCCCATCAGGGCGGCGTAAAACGTGTTTTGGACCGGCGCGGGCGGAGATTGTTCCTATAGCTATTGCATTAATGGCCGATAGCTATTACAGAGAAGTCTTACAAGGCCGTCAGAAGCGTCTGATTTTGAAGAAAATCACGTTTTTTATATAGCTAAAAGTTACCAAACATTCGTATACAGTTCTAAATTGACATAAATAACTGCCAACATTGACAGTAGCCCGCCCGACCAAAGCCGTGAATCGTTGAAGTGAGCCCTGGAGCCTGGCACATGAAAAAAATACTGGCAGGAGGCGCGGTGTTGTTTTGGCTGATCATCGGCCACGCCCATGCCGGTGAAATAACCTGCCCTGCCGTCACTGACATCCATAGAAACATTGAACCGGTGGAAGATGTTTTCTTCGTCGATGTACAGGATGGCTACGAATGGGAGAGCGAAAGCCTGGTGGACGTGGTCGACCCGGCATCGTTGCAATTCAAAGGCGCCAAATACGTTATCCATGAAGCCGACGAGGACAGACAGGCAGCCACAAGGGCGACCATCACGTGCCGGTACGGGGACATAAATCTGAATCTGGAGTATCAGCAGATCCTGGAACCGGCCTTTTCAGGCTGGGTGAATAATCGCTGCGAAAGCCCGGATAGCAGAATGTGCAGGCTAATGGACGGTGACTACTTCAACCTGATTAATTGATCGGGAATGGCAACCGCGTCACTGTTCCTGCACAGCGTCTCAAGGTGCCCTGCCATCGCCTGCACCGTTACCGTACAGTGCGACCTCCTCCAGCAGAGTTTGCCTATGAACGTAAAAATCGGCGGCGCGACCCTCGCCGTCATCCTGACGGGCATGCTCATTGTCCTGGGCGTCAACGAGTGCCAGCGTGGCCCGCTGAATCCGGAACTGGCCGACGGCACCAGCGAAGAACAAAAGACCTGGCTGACCATCGAGCACCGCATCAAGCGCTCCGACCCGACTCTCACCGATGTGACCCGCGACCAGCAAACGCTGACCGTGCTTTACCAGCCAGGTGCTTGCGCGGATGACTGCGAGCCCTGGGTCCCGCACATGCTGCGCGTTGTCGGCCATGGCCTGGCAGCGCTCAATGGCGCACCAGGGGGCAAGCAATACACGCAAGTGACCGTCAAGGCGCGACTGCTTGCCGACGATGATGTGGAACTGGTCTACGACATGCGGGGGTTCGACGCCATCAAGACCCAACAAGGCGGCTATGAAACCTTTGCCGGCATGCCTCGCAGCCTGAGTTTCAGCGCCGACGCCCTGGCCCAGGCGCAAGCCTATTGCCAAGGCCCTAGCGCCAAAGGTTTCTACCCTGAATTCTGCGAACGGGTCGGGACCGCAACTGCCCTGTAGGAGCTGGCGAAGCCTGCGATCTTTTGATCTTTCGCTTGAGACTCAAGTGTCTGGGCAAGGATCGCAGCCTCGTTTCACTCGACAGCTCCTACGGACGATTCCGTTGCGCGATGGCTGCGATGTGCTGGACGTGATCGGTCGACGCTTGCAGGCACAAGCCATGGCATGACCGCTGCGGCAGTCATCCAACTATCAACGCACAATCCGTTATTTCTTCTCGGTATTGCCTACTGTCAACTCTGACAGTAGGCAACGATGGGTGCCGGCTCTAAGCTCCAGCCGAGACAGCGAAAAAACAAGGCTCTGGGCAAACCACAGTCCCTGTGCCTTTCTTCATTCGGGCAAGCAGGACAATAAAAAATGAACGACCGAATCAAAGGAACCGTTAAATGGTCGGCGTTTTTCAAGGTAGTTGTCGCGTCAACCGTTTTGCTATGCCGCTTTTTTCTCGGTCTGCTGTTCCCGATCCGGGTTTAGCAGCACCGTTCCTATCGGCTCCC